>JBGTRP010000683.1:0-4383 GCA_041940685.1 Acanthopleuribacteraceae bacterium | reverse complement strand
AGCGTAGGAGCGCAGGAAAAAGCCCTTTTCGCGACCTTGAAAGCTGCGAATCTCGCGCGCCACATGTTCGTTTATCTCGATTTGAATCGATTTATTGGGATCGCCGGCGGTATTTTTTTGAGAGGCGTATATTTCCACGATCCGTTTGGAAATCAGGTAGCGCAGCTCCTCTTTTTCCTGAAGGATGCCGTGGTTCTCCTCGGTTTGAATGCTGAGCAGCGCCTCGTAGGCGAGATCCAGTTGCTTGAGCGCGGCATCCAACTCTCCGGATTTCCAGAGGTCAATGGAATTTTGGTAGGAGTCCAGGGCCACCTCGAGTAGGGTTTGAGGATCGTCGCCCAGGTCGAGGCCCGTATTTTCCGCGGGTAGATCCAGGGCCTCCAGGTAGGCCTCATCCTCGGGCTCGGCAACCCGCTCGGGGATCGCGAGTTCCTCCTCCGGAGTGTCCTGGACCGCCGCCTCTTCGATCTCGGGAGCGGCAACCTCGACTACCGGCGCGTCGGCATCGGGTTCAGCAAGCGCGGCCGAGCGCTTGGGTCCACAACCCCACAAAAGCAAAAAGGACAGGGCGGCCAAGCTCCAAAAAGCAAAGCTTTCACCCGAAATGTTCGAACCGTTCTTCCGCATCTTCACGAAGCCCCCTATGGCGTCACAAAAGGGTCCTACTCATGTCCCCTCGCCCCAAGATTTGGTTTTTCTATAGAATGAATAAAATTGAAAAAGCCTTAAACCAAATGGTTTATGTTTGCAAAGCGCAGTTTTTTCCGCACCAAAAATTGCCTCATCCTAACATATCTGTCAGGAGGGTGGAAGCAGGCAGGCTACCTCGATGCCGCCACCCTCTCCGTGTTGAATACGAATCCCGCCGCCATGAGATTCAAAGATTTCCTTGCAAAGCGGCAAACCCAACCCGGTTCCCGCCTTTTTGGTGGAGAAAAACGGCAGCAACGCCTTGCTCAGCGCATCCGGGGTCATCCCCCGCCCCTGATCGATGACCTGAATCAGGGCGCCGCCATCCGCGGTGGTGGAGAGCCGGAGCGTGACGGGATCGCCTTCCGCCGAGGCTTCATGGGCATTCTTCAGCAGGTTGAGTAGCGCCTGTTGGATTTGGCCCGCGTCGAAGCATCCCTTTTCCGCCCTGAGCCGGTTCTCCAATTCAAAGGGGATCAGCTCTCTCAGATCCGCGAGAAAGGTGTCCCAGCGCCATTCGGCTTTCACCGGCATGGGCAAACGCGCGAAGGCCGCGTAGTCCTCCAGAAATTTCTGCAGATGCCGCGTGGTGCGGTCCATGGTCTCGAAAACCCTGTCGAGCTTGTGGTAATGATCGGGCTTGCCCACGATGGTGCGCGCCGAGTGGAGCAGGGAGCGAATGGGCGCCAGGGTGTTGTTGAGCTCGTGATTGATCAGCCGGATCAGCTTTTTCCAGGTCTCCACCTCCTGGCGGCGAAACTCGCGGGTGAGATGGCGAATCATCAACAGGCGATGTGGCATGGCATTGAGGCGAAAGACCCGCTGAGCCATGTGAAACACCTCGGTTTCCCCTTCCCGGTTCAAGCTGATCAAGGCGTCGCGCGGCCGCTCCAATGCCTGTCGCATCTCTTCCGGCGCATCTTGCGCCAGATCCTCCAAGCTGAGGCCCAGTGGAGAGCGGTTCAGGCCGAAGATGCGGGTCGCCTCGCGGTTGGCGAGGATCAATCGGCCCGTGGGGCCCAGCAGCAAGATGGCCATCGGCGCGGTTTCGATTACCGTATCGAGCAACAGCTCTTTTTGGTAGATGGCGCCGCGCTCTCTCTGAATCAAGTCGGCAAGATCATTAAAACAGGAAATGAGATGACGGATCTCAGGCTCGCCGGCAACCACCAGCCGCGTACTGAAATCGCCATCCTCCATGCTTCGAATCCCGCTTTCCATCATTTTCAAGGCCCGCCCGAGCGGTTTCATGACCCAGGAGGCCAACCACAGGGCGGTCAGGAGCCCTGCCAGCAAGAGCAGCAGCAGAGTGAGCCGGGTTTCCAAATCCAAGAGCCCGGCCAGGAAAGCCACGCCCCAACAGACCAACACCAACAGGGCCATGGCCGTGTAGATCCGCCGGAAGAGACCCGGTCTCGAGTTAACCCTTGGGCCTTCTTTCCCAGACGATGCCATGCTTTGCCATCCTTCGATAAAGAGCCTGCCGGCTCAAGCCTAGCAGATCCGCGGCCCGCGAAACATTGCCGTTGGCCTCGCGCAAGGCGGAGGCCACGCGCGCGCGCTCATGTTCAAAAGGATGGTTTTCCCCGCGCTCTTCGGAAATGGGGCGAGAAGAATCGCCGCTGTCCAAGCCCAAGTCGAGAGCGGTCAGAAGCTTGTTGGGGCTGATGAGAAGCGCGCGTTGCAGCAGATTGCGCAGTTCCCGCACATTCCCCGGCCAGGCGTGGGCGGTCAACGCGGCCTCCGCGTCGGGACCCAGCCGTTTATCCGCACCGCCGGGGAGCGTTTTCAAGAAATGATGCGCCAATGGCAAAATATCCCCGGGGCGCTCGGCAAGCGCGGGCAACCGGAGCTCCACCACATTGAGCCGGAAGTACAAATCCTCTCGAAAACTGCCATCCCGAATCGCTTGGCCCAGATCCGCGTTGGTGGCGCTGATGATGCGCACATCCGCGTGCCGAACGCGATTGCTCCCCAGCATGGAGTATTCCCCGGTCTGCAACACACGCAATAACTTGATTTGACCATTGAGGGGGAGGTTCCCGATCTCATCGAGGAACAGCGTGCCCTGGTGGGCCTCGTCAAAGCGGCCGACCCTGCGCTTGGCCGCGCCCGTGAATGCGCCTGGCTCCACGCCAAACAGCTCGCTTTCCAGCAGATCGCTGGGCAAACCGCCCGCGTTCACCTTGACAAAAGGCTTCCCGCGGCGCGGCGAGTTCTCCTGGATGATTTGGGCAAGCACTTCCTTTCCGGAACCGTTGGGCCCCGTAATCAACACCGGCACATCGGACTTGGCGACCTGAAGCGCCATGGCCACCAACCTTCGCGTCGCGGGATCGGCGTATACCATGCCGCAAAGCCGACCGGACTCCGGCAGATCGGCATCGCCATCGCCCAGGCTCGTGGCGCGCATCGCAAGTAGATGCTTCAGCTCGGCCACCAGCTTTTCATCGTCCCAGGGTTTGCCCAGGTAGTCGTTGGCGCCCTCCTTGACCAGTTTCACCGCGGTTTCCAGGTGGGTCCAGGCGGTCATCAGCAAAATCGGCGCCTGGGGATCGATAGCCCGTAGGTCGCGAAAGAGGTTGACCCCTTCCTCGCCGGAGGTGCTGTCATTGGAAAAATTCATGTCTTGAAGGATCACGCCGAAGCTTTCACGCCGCGCCAGGGCCAACCCTTCCTCGGGCGAAAGCGCAAAAACAGAATCGATCTCGTGCAGGTCCAACAGAACCTGCAGCGCGGTGCAAACCGCCTCGTTGTCGTCGATGATCAGTACTTTAGGCATGGATGCTATCCGTTTCTCCAACCTGGTCTCGAATCGAGCCTATGGAGCGTTCTATTTCGCTCCGGCCAGCCCAGGGTATGTGAAGACCATATCATTCCACGCGCTGTATGGATATCAGGAAGGGTATGCGGTAAACCCTACCCAACCTACATGCGCCAGCCGGGGAAGAAGCGTCTTTGCCCTACACGGAGCGCGAGGCGATGGCTGGTTGGATCGATGCGCCCCGCATGGCGGGGATCAGGGTGGCCAGCAAGCCCACGGCCCAAAGAATCAACATGCCGGCGAGCATCAGGGAAATGCTGAGTGGAGAACTGTCCATTTTTACCACCATCTGGACATTCAGCAAAAATGCGCCCACCAACCCCAGGGCAACGCCCATGGTGATGATAATCCCGTTCTCCACCAGAAAATAGCGGATGATATCGTGGCGGCATGCGCCCAATGCCCGCCGCACTCCGATCTGCTTGGTCCTGCGCGCGACCGCGAAGGAGGTCATCCCCAGCAACCCCAATCCGGTGACAAAAAGCAACAGCAAAATGACGGTTCCGAGAATTTTGGCGAGAATGCGGTTCATGGCCAGGCCCATGCCCTTGATCTCGAGAAGGGTCTGCAATTGCACAATGCGCTCCCCATTCAGGGCGAGCAATTTCGATTCCAGTTCGGCCATCACCCGCTCCTGGGCGCCCGGCTCGGACCTGACCAGGTAACCCATGCGCGAGGCGCCGCCGGGCACGCTGGGGAAAAAGAGGATGCGGGTCTCCATGGCGCCGCCGCCATAGGGCGTGTACATGTGTTTGAGGATGCCCACGATGGTATCCGGGTAATTTTCATCGCCCGTATCCAAGGGCTTGCCGAGCGCATCGCCCTCTGGAAATAGCGCGTCCGCGAGGTCTTTCGTCACAATGATATTG
>JBGTRP010000682.1:0-4397 GCA_041940685.1 Acanthopleuribacteraceae bacterium | reverse complement strand
GCATTCGCGAGTTCATCCTTGGCGCGCTCAACGATGAAATGGGCCTACAGGTGGTGGACCCCGTGCTTTGCGATGTGGCCAACGGCGTGGCTCGGGTTTCGCCGTCCGGGTTCGTCTTTGATCCGGCCCTGGACAATTTTTCGGGCGCGGCAACCTGCAACCCCAACGTCGATCCCGACAACGACGGCGTGTTCGATGAATTGGATGCCGCCTTGGTCGATCACATGGAGTTCTACCTCCTCAACTACTTCAAGCCAGGCCAATACAAAACCGATGCGCGTACGGATCAGGGTCTCGCGCTCATGAACACCATCGGTTGCACGGATTGTCATGTCCAGAACCTGACCATCGAGGTCGACCGCAGGGTCGCCGATGTGGAAACCAACTACGATCCGAACCAGGGCATCTTCAATGAGTTGTTCGCGGTTGCCACGGGAAGCTTCGTGGACGACAACTCCGATCCCGACCCCAATAACCACACGCGCCTCCCCGCTTTGGGCTCCTTCACGGTGGAAAACATTTTCACCGATCTGAAGCGCCACGACCTCGGACCCTTTTTCCACGAGCGGGATAACGACGGATCGCGATTCACCCAGCATATTACCGAACCCCTCTGGGGCGTCGGTTCCACCGCCCCATACGGACATGACGGCCGCAGCATCAATCTCGATCAGGTGATCCTGCGTCACGGAGGGGAAGCGCAGGCCGCGCGCGACGCCTACGAGAACCTCTCTTCCGATGAGCGGTCCATGATTCGCGAGTTCCTGCAAACCCTTGTGCTCTTCCCACCCGACGATACCGCCTCCAACCTCAACATGGGCGTTCCGGGCGCGGATCCCCAAATTCCCGCCAACCACGGCAACATCGCCCTTGGCGTGCTCTTCACGACCAGTATCGGTCCTGAATAATCCAAGCAAAGCGGAACCGTGCGAGGGGTCTTTTCCCTCGCACGGTTTCTGAAAACGCCGGCAGCGGGAAGTGAGGCAAGCAGAAATAACCTTCGACAATCGCCGGAATAGGCAGAATTGTAGGCGTTGCCCTCCGGAAACTCGCCTGAATTTGTGTTACAAATAGGCTGCCTTGAACCTTTTTGAGGTCGTTTTGCGAGGCGAAGCTCAATTTTTCACATGGGGGGATTCATGCGTGTTTTGGTTTTTGGATTGTTGTGGGCGTCATCCATGTCTTTCGCCCAAAACATCAACATTCCCGACGCCAACTTCAAAGGGTTCTTGGTCTTTTTCTTCGATACCGACAACGACGGGGAAATAAGCCAGGCGGAGGCCGCGGCGGTCACCGGCGTTTTGGATTGCAGCGGCATCAATGCCGCCGATATTACCGGCATTGAATTCTTCGTCAATATCACCGTGCTCGACTGTAGCATCAACGATCTAACATTTTTACCCGCGATTCCCGCATTGACCCAACTGCGGTTCTTAATCGCCGATGACAATATGCTGGCCATGTTGCCGGACCTTTCCAATCTCACCAATTTAGAGGTCTTGAGCCTGGACGGGAACAACCTCACCAGCATTCCCGATCTTTCCGCGCTTGCGAACCTGGAGATTCTGGAGGTGGACAACAACCAATTGACGGCCTTGCCCGATCTATCCGGACTCACCAGCCTGATGGATTTGGAATGCGACGGCAACATGCTCACCCAATTGCCGGATCTTTCCGCGCTGACCAACCTCATTTTCCTTGAAGCGCATAGCAATCAAATCGCCAGCTTGCCCGACCTCTCGGCATTGGTCAACATGGAAGTCCTGGAGGTAGACAACAACAACCTCACGCAACTTCCAGACCTTTCGGCCCTGACGAGCCTTCTCGATTTGGAGGTATTCAACAACCAATTGACGCAACTGCCTGATCTCTCGGCGTTGACCAATTTGGTGGAATTGGAATTTGACGGCAATCAAATCACGGCGGTTCCCGATCTTTCGGCCCTGGTCAATCTGGAATTCATTGACGCGGATCACAACTTGTTGACCGCCATGCCGGATCTCTCCAACCTCACCAACCTGATGCGACTGGATTGCGCCAACAACCGCTTGACGGCCCTACCCGATCTGCCCTCGCTCATCAACCTCGTGGAGCTCTCCTGCGACCGAAACCGATTGACCGCATTGCCCGACCTCTCGGGCCTGGCCAATCTCATCAGCCTGGATATTTCTCAAAACCGGTTGCCAACCCTGCCCAATCTCCCGGCAAACCTGATGACCCTTATCTGCGATCACAACCTGCTGATGGTGGATAGCTGCCCGGCGCTGGACGGTTTTGGCGCGCAGAACTACATGCAGGGTTTTGACTGGGCGGGCCTGCTCTCTCATTTGCCGGATTGGCCCATGGAGATCAATTGGCTTGCCAATCGCATCCGAGACATCAACCACGCGGCGCTAGGGGTCTACGTCTTGGATTGCGGGCAATAAATCGCGCGAGGGCCGCAACGGGTCCAGCTACAGCAAAAGGCGCCGCCTGTTTGGAAGCCTGTTGCCAGGGGAACCATTGCGCGCTGCCCCATGATTGGACGGATCAAAGCTCGCCCAAGGCCTGCTTTGCGCCCTCGTGTTCCGGCGCCTTTTCCAGCGCCGTTTGGTAGGCCGCTCGCGCCGCCTCGAGGTCACCGGATTCCAGCAGCGCATTGCCCAAATGGAAATGGCCATCGGCATGGTCGGGCGCAACCTCGGTGACCATTTGAAGCAGGGCCATCACCTTGTCGGATTCGCCATCTTTTTGGAACTTTTCGGAGAGGCGCAGCATGCGCCGGGGCGTCCAGAAGCTGTTGCCCTTCATGGCTTTTTCAAAGTGATCGCGCGCCTTGCCTTTGTCCACTTGCACCAGCAAATAATGGCATCCCAGCGCGTAGTGGCTGAAATCGTAATCCGGATTGAATTCCAGGTTGAGCTCGTGAAGGATTTTGGCCTCTCCGTAACGCTCCTCCGCGCCCAGGCTGCCGGCCACGGTGCTGAGACCCGCCCAGGCGGCGAAATTATAGGCGCCCATTCCGTGGTATTTCTCCCGGATATCGCGATAGCGCTTTTCCACCTCCGCCACGCCGCCCTCGGCCAGGGCCTCGGCCAGGATATCGTCTAGCTTGCGCGGGTCGCTGGTGCCGTGGTGACAGGTGTAACAACTGAGCTTCGTGTCACGATCCTTGAAAAAAGATTCGTTGAGTTCGGTCATCATTTTGAACATTTTACGCGCGGTCTTTTTGGTTTCCTTGCGGTCGGATTCGGGCTCCAGGTCGTCAAACTTGCCGGTAGGGCTATAGTGGCAAAACATGCAGCGCACGCCCAAATCACCCGCCCAACCTCGCATGATATTCACCAGCTCGCGGCGTGAAATGTCCTTGGGGAAAATCTGCAGATTTTTCAATTCCTCTTGTGCCAAGCCGAATAGCGCCGTAGAACCGATGATCAAAACCATGATCGCTCTCATGCCGTGCCTCCTCGCGCCCCTTTGTTTGTCTCTATCCCTACAAACTAGCGCCTGGGACCCGCGATTGGAACCAGAACGGGCAAGACTTTTGTCAAGAAACGGTCAAGAACCGGACCGGATCCGGTCAGGGTTTCGCCCCACGCCGCCCGCCGATGACGACTTCCGTTGACAAACCGAGGCTCAGGGGCAAGACTGGATGAAGGTTCAAGCCTTGACCGAGGATGAGCTTCGCGGGGTAAAACGGGTCATGGGTCCATGGTTTTCAAGGGCGAGGGCGCGGCGAACCCTCATTTTTTTACAATTGCTGGCCAGCTTGGTGCTCACCGGCCTGCTGGCCTATCAGGCCCAGGACGCCGCGCGCTCGCATCGCCTCACCGCGGAAGCCGTATTACAGGATTACGCCCAACTGGCCTGCCGCGAGTTCGTGGGATCGGCCTCCAACACGCTGGGTTATTACGGTTCCGCGCCCATCATGAGGCTGTTTCAAGATTTGGATTGGCCCCAATTACCCGAGCCGGTTACCGCGAGTGAATTGGACCTGTACGGCATCGGCAGCCCCAGCCTGGACCCCTCGCTCAGGGTCAGCTTCTGCCGCTTCGAGCTTGAATCCGCCTCCCTTTTCCACACGGGCGGACATCCACGGCAACAGGTCGCCGTGTTGCTCAGGGAGCTAGGGGGAGCCGCCTACGAGGACCGCTGGCCCTTCGCTTTTTTGTTCTCTCCCGACGGGGAAACCCTTTTGGTGTATCGCCAGGTCGATCAGGAAAAAGGCCGTTTCGAGGGATTTGTCGTGGATCTGGGCCTGCTGCGCGTGTTTTTTGATCATGTCTTGGCCCGGCGTCCCCTGATTCCCCTATCGCGGGAAAAGGGCGCCATCGACAATGGCGCGCTGCGGGTTGAGGTACACGGCCCTTGGGGTAGTTTGTACGCGGCCGGCGATGGCAAGGATCAAATCAGCGCGA
>JBGTRP010000681.1:0-4406 GCA_041940685.1 Acanthopleuribacteraceae bacterium | reverse complement strand
AAAGACCCGTAAGGCGCGAAAAGGAAACCCAGCAATGGAAGCATCTACCAAATAGATTTCTTTGCTTGAAAACAGCAGGAAAATAAATTAATATAAAATTAATTTGATTATGTAAATGAATTAAAAAATGTTCGGTAATTCATGCTTTTGTTTGGGTTAAAGGAGGGGAATATGAAAAGGTGGTTTTTACCTTTCATCATCTTTTGTGGCTTCGCATTCGGCGCGGAGGCGTCTCAACCTTATAGTTGTCAAGGCATATTGGTCTGTTCTGATTGCCCGGATGGTACGGCTCGTGTCATGGTCATGTGCTCCATTTCTGGCTCTTATTCGGGTCCGGTTCAGTGTTACGCAATCGCGAATGGTGACGACATCACCTGCCAGGCCAAAGATGGCAGTGTCATTATCAAGGAACAGACTAGGTCTTGCGAGCAGTGCCCGAATGGTTCAGGCGGAGGGAATGGAGGTGGTGGTTGTGATGTTGCGATGCCCTTTTGGTGGCTTTTCTGTAATCCCTTTGCCATCTAGATCATGAAAATTATCTCGCTCTTCCTTGCGATATTCCCAAATGAAATAGGCGTCACACGCATAGAACTCAAACCCTTCGATTTTCAAAACGAGGCTCGCCCAGACAGTTTAATTAGCGGAATGCTCCAGCTTGACACGGATGGAACCAATCTGTTTCTCATTCCCAATGGATCACCTACCATTCTTGAAATAAGCTTAGAGAAAGGGTTTCTTAGGATGTATGGGGGGCCTGGGCAAGGTCCGGGGATGCTGGGCTCCCATCAGCCAAAGTCTATATCCGCGCAAAAAGGCCGATTTTGGACTCTTGATTCTCAGATGTTTGCCCAATATTTTGAAGATGGGAACCATATAATCAAATGGCCGGTCAAGTCCTACAACATTGCGCGTAGTCGGTGGGGCGCCAAGACCATGGCTTTCAACCGGGATCATGTGGTCATTCCGGTGCATCCGCTCACGAGACATTTGGCCGCCGCATATGACTATGGCGGGAATAGGGTGAAGTATCTTGGAGAAATTTATCCCATTGACCACGAAATGCTGATGAAAAACCCTGGACTCAATGATACTCATTGGGCTCAAGATGAAGATTTCTGGTATTGCCTATTCAAGTACTGGCCGAGGTTGTTAGTGTTTGATCAAGATTTCAAAATGATTCGGGATATTGAGCTTCGCGGCCCGGAAATCGATATAGCCCAAGGTATTTATCACGGTGATATCCCGGATATTTATGAAGGCCCACCCCTAGCATGGTTTCCTGGGTTGGCGGCCCAGGATGGATACCTATATTTCTCCTGTAGGGATGCGCTTTACAAGGTAAGCGCCAAAGATTTCAAAACGGTCTCAAGATTCAAATTTTTCAGTGAATTGTTTGTAAGGGAACACGACCCAAATCCAAACCTGAAATTGATTGAGCTTTTTACCGTGATTGGAGACCATGCCGTCCTTGGGTGGAGTCACCTGCCATACGACCACGATTTATGGATTGCCGATATTCCTTGATTTGCCAGCGGACCAGAATCTCATAACAGCCCTTCCCTTCCGTTTGAATCGGTGAATTGGTTTGGGTTGTTTCCCGGTATTCTGAGTTGAGTTCGTGGCCAGAGAAACCCAGTTGGAGGGCGCTCTCTTTTTACAAATGTGCGCAACACTCTGAACATTACCGGTGTAGGAAGACCTCGCTGGACCGAGCCTCGGCCTGGAACCGCTGGGAAGTGACCGAAAGTATGGGGGAGGGAGTTCGCCCAGGACGGGTGAAGCCGCGAAAGAGCGACCTGGCGCGGCCATGCTCTTGCCTTGGTTGGGGCCGGACGTGCGGGTTACCCGCGCGTGAATTTGCGGTATTTGATGCGGTGAGGCTGATCCGCCGCCGCGCCCAGCCGGCGCTTGCGATCCCGCTCGTAGTCGGCGTAGTTGCCCTCGAACCAAACCACCTCGCTGTTGCCCTCGAAGGCCAGGATATGGGTGGCGATGCGATCCAGGAACCAGCGGTCGTGGCTGATGATCACGGCGCAGCCGGGGAATTGGAGCAAGGCTTCTTCCAGGGATCGCAGGGTCTCCACATCCAGATCGTTGGTGGGTTCGTCCAACAGCAGCAGGTTGCCGCCGGCCTTTGCCGTCATGGCCAGGTGAACGCGGTTGCGCTCCCCGCCGGAAAGCGAGCCCACCTTTTTTTGCTGTTCCTGACCCTTGAGGTTGAAGCTGCCCACGTAGGCCCGGGAATTGATGGTCCGGTTGCCGACCGTGATCAGATCCTCCTTTTCCGAGATGGCCTCCCAAACCGTATCCTCCGGGTTGAGCCCGTCCCGTTCCTGATTGACGTAGGATATGGAAACCGTGGAGCCCAGGTTCAACGAACCCGCGTCCGGCTTTTCATCGTCGACGATCATCTTGAATAGGGTAGACTTGCCGGCGCCGTTGGGCCCGATGACGCCCACGATGCCGCCGGGAGGCAGGCGGAAATTTAGGTTTTCGAACAGCAGCTTGTCGCCGAAAGACTTGGTGAGGTTCTCGGCCTCGAGCACCCTATCGCCCAGGCGTGGACCGGGCGGAATGAAAATCGCGCCCTCGCGCTGTTTTTCTTTTTCATGCTGGGAGGCAAGCTGCTCGTAGGCTTGGTAGCGGGCCTTGCTCTTGGTTTGCCGGGCCTTGGGCGACATGCGAATCCATTCCAGTTCCTTTTCCAGGAACTTGCGCCGCGATTCCGCCTGCTTGGCCTCCTGGGCCAGCCGCTTCTCCTTCTGCTCCAACCAACTGGAGTAGTTGCCCTCGTAGGGAATGCCCTCTCCCCGGTCCAGTTCCAGAATCCATCCCGCCACATTGTCGAGAAAGTAACGGTCGTGGGTGATGGCCACAATCGTTCCCGCGTACTGGTGCAGGTACTTTTCCAGCCAGGCCACGGTTTCCGCGTCCAGGTGGTTGGTGGGTTCGTCCAGAAGGAGCAGATCGGGCTCCTGCAGCAGCAGGCGGCAAAGGGCGACGCGGCGTTTTTCTCCGCCGGAGAGATGGGTTACCGCCGAGTCGCCGGGCGGGCAGCGCAAGGCGTCCATGGCCATGTCCAGCTTGGATTGAATGTCCCAGGCATTGCGCGCGTCGATGGCGTCTTGCACCCGGGCCTGCTCCTCCAGCAGCTTGTCCATATCGTCGGGGTCGACCTCGGCAAAACGGTCATTTATTTTGTCGTACTGCTCCAGCAGATCCATGATCTCCTGAACCCCCTCCCGCACATTTCCGAGCACGGTCTTTTCGGGGTTCAGCTCGGGCTCCTGTGGGAGATAGCCCACCTTGACGCCTTCCGCGGGCCAGGCTTCTCCCTGAAAATCCGTCTCCTCCCCGGCCATGACCTTGAGCAGGGTCGATTTCCCCGAGCCATTCAGGCCAAGCACGCCGATTTTGGCGCCGGGGAAAAAACTCAGCCAGATGCCTTTCAAAACCTGATGGTTGGGGGGATAGATCTTGGAAAGGTTTTTCATCGTGTAGATGTATTGATACGACATGATCGCGGCTCACCTCGTCTTCTTCGTTCGACTGCCCATCCTACACCGCTTCCCATCTTAGGTAAAGAGCGGGCGGCACGGCTTGCAAGGCCTCGAAAACCATAGGCCGTCACGCCGCCGCGCGATCATCGCCCATGAGCCGGCGCCACCGAGCCCGGCGGTCCAGAGATGAGGAACCAGCGAGTTGTTGGTCCATTTTGGGCATGATCCGAAATTGGAATATCGGAGGATTTGACCACGAAACACACGAAAATCACGAATGGGGAGTGAGGCTTCTCTGGGATTGGCGTTTATCCGAAAGTGTCGGGAGCTATTCCGCGGAGATTTTTTGAATTGGAAGCTTCCTATACCTTTACCAGAGGTGGGGGTCTGTAAAAATGATGGGTCCCGGATGGTTTGTGTGTTCACTTACCGCGAAGGCACAAGTTTGCTTTTGAATTCATTGGTCGGATAGGGGCATGTACTGAGATTGACATTCCCCGCGGTTTCGAATGGACAACATGGACCGGGCTATTGGTTGAATTGGAGTCATTCGTGTTTGAAATTTCTTTTTTTATAAAGATAAGGGGGTTGGGCACGAGGACAAAACCAGAATGAGGTCTCTGATTACCCGAAAAAAATGGGTTGTCCTTTTTCTATCTCCGTGAGCTTTGCAGCCTCGGTGGTTCAATGAGGTGGGGCAGGCTGGAAGCCAAAAAAATGGCAGCGACTAAATGTTTTCCCGGTCGATTAAAATCACGCTTTTCTGGGTAGCCTTTGGTTAGCGGGCGATTTGGCCCTTGCGCAGCGCGACTTGCGGCGTGCGCGGCTCGTCGGGATAGAGCTTGGCCACGTAATGGTCATAACCATTGAAAATGGGGGTTGGGAACCACTCTTCCTGTTTGCCCA
>JBGTRP010000680.1:0-4407 GCA_041940685.1 Acanthopleuribacteraceae bacterium | reverse complement strand
CGTAGTCATAGGAGACCGAAATGAAGGTTATTCCTCTGAAATTGGAAGAGCGAGATCACGTCATGATTAAAGCGCGGGCCGCATTGCAAGGCAAGACACTCTCTCAGTACGCAATTGAGAAGCTTCTGGAAGATGCGCCTGCCAGAGGGGAACGGAAGTTTGGCCAGTTAGCGGGTCAAATCAACTTGCCGGACGATTTTTTTGACGAGGACCCGGAGATTACGGCGCTTTTCAATGGCGCAGAAAAGTGAAGAGTCTTCTGGATACATGCGCTGCGGTCTGGTGTCTCGATGATTTTCACAAAATTGACAACAAGTGTCTGAAAATATTGAAAGACCCGCGCAATGCGCTTTTCCTGAGCGTCGCTTCCCTTTGGGAAATGGATTCTTATTCGATTGGGGTTGGCTGGGGGGATGAAGGTTTTTGAGCGGGGCCTTGGGGGTCCTGATTTTTTGATTCTATCGGGTCGGTTGCAAAGCCGCAATTCCATTGCCCGAAAGCCTTTCCTTTTCCCTTGCCCCGAGGAAGGAGGCAAAGCGAACCCAACCCTTTTCCGGATCTCGTTGACGGGCTCTTCGCCCCTCGGATACAATCGACCTGGTTCGACCCACCACCTTCAATTCCTCTGGTTCTTCATGCGGGGCCGAAAATGCCTGTCCGGTCCATTTCCGCCACGGTGAGGTTCGCGGGCGCTAGGCTTTTTTATACGCCTTCGGATCACCCTCGTGTGGGGTTCCCGTCTTTTTGGATTATGGTCGCTGGCAGCTTGTCCGGAACCGTGGAAATTTTTCCACGTGGCAGCGTTGCAAAGGATTGGGTACGGGTCAGGGTTATGGTAAGGTTAAGTTCCCCCGTTCGGAGGCGTGTAATCTTCGGTTGATATGCATTGGGGAACCTCCCGGAGTGAATGTCATGGTTTGGAAAAAGAAGACCAAACAGGATCAGGAAGTCCCTATCAGAAACATCGAGGCTAGGCCCGTGAGCTCGACCGAAAACTCCGCGTCTACGAGGCTGGGCGCGACGCTGGTCATTCATGGCGAGATTCGCTGTGATGAGGATATGCTGGTTTCCGGCAGGGTGATCGGCAAGGTTCAGTGCAGCAAGCAGATAACCGTCGCCGGTTCGGGTTACATCGAGGGCGAAGTCGTCTGCCGTTCGATCTTGATCTCGGGCGAGGTAAAGGGCGACGTGGAGGCCAAGGACGGGATTACCATTGAGGCCACGGGCCGGCTGCGGGGCGATATCACCACTAAGGTGCTCACCAATCATCCCGGCGGGTTCTTCGAGGGTTATTCCCATATGATGGATGGCAGCCTGAAACCGCCTAAGGGAAAAATGGCGGATACGCGGCGAGTCGAAGCCTCCCGGGTTAAGGACGAAGAGGCGCCCACCGAGGAAAGCGGCGAAGCGCTGCGGGAACACAACAAACAGGAACAGGATGGTAATGGCGCATGATTGTCGGCACCCCGAAAGAAATTAAGAACCAGGAATACAGGGTAGGATTGATTCCTTCCTCGGTACGGGACCTCGTGGCCGGCGGGCACCAGGTTCTCATCGAGAAGCGCGCTGGAATCGGCAGCGGTTTTCCCGATGAGGAATACGTGGAGGCGGGCGCCAAGATCGTCGCCACGGCGCGCGAGGTTTTCGAGAAGGCGGATATGATCGTGAAGGTGAAGGAACCTCAGGAAGTCGAGTACCGCATGCTCAGCGAGGGTCAAATTCTCTTTACCTACCTGCACCTGGCGCCCGACCCGGAGCAGACCGCGGGCCTGCTGAAGAGCAAGGCGATCGGCATCGCCTATGAAACGATTACCGACCGCAATGGAACCCTGCCGCTGTTGATGCCCATGAGCGAGGTGGCCGGCCGGATGTCGGTGCAGGTGGGCGCACACTACCTGCAGCGCACCAAGGGCGGTCTGGGCATGTTGTTGGGCGGGGTGCCCGGCGTTCCGGCCGCGGAGGTGTTGATCATCGGCGGTGGGATCGTGGGTTTGAATGCGGCCAAAATGGCGGTAGGCCTCGGGGCGCAAGTAACCATTCTCGAGCGCTCGGTTCCCCGCATGCGTTACCTGGACGATATTTTCGGTTCCCGCGTAACCTGCGCCATGAGCAATGCCTACAACGTGGAAATGCTTTTGCGAACCGCGGACCTGGTGGTTGGCGCGATCCTGATTCCCGGTGCGCGTGCATCCAAACTGGTTACCAAATCCCAAATCCTGGAGCTGATGAAGCCGGGATCCGTGATCGTAGATGTAGCCGTGGATCAGGGCGGCTGCATCGAGACCACTCGGCCGACCACCCATGACGACCCCATCTTCATGGTGGGGGACGTGATCCAATACTGCGTGGCCAATATGCCGGGCGCGGTTCCCCGCACATCTACCATCGCGTTGACCAACGTCACCGCACCCTATACGCTGACCCTGGCCAAGATGGGCGTAGAAGCCGCCATCAAACAGGATCCCCACCTCAAGGCCGGTGTGAACGTCTACAAGGGTCATCTGACCAATCAGCCGGTGGCCGAGGCCCAAAACCTGGAATACGCCGATATCGATCGTTTGGTCTGAAACCTTTAATCATCGGTAGGATCCACTCGGAGCGGGTTGTTCCGATCGACCCTCCGGGCCCTGATATAAACGAGCGCGCCTTTGAATACCTGGTTTCTGCTGTTGGAGAGGCAATCCCGCGAGGCGCCGCTGAATATGGCGGCCGACCAGCATATCCTGGAGTGCCTGGAGGATGGCCTGTTGGACCGCCCGGTGCTGAGGATCTATGGGTGGGCGCGGCCTACCCTGAGCCTTGGTTATCACCAGACCTGGGAGCGCACCGTGAACGCCGAGGCCCTGACCCGCCACGGGGTGGACCTGGTGCGGCGCTGGACCGGTGGGCGCGCGGTGCTGCACGACTTTGACGAGATTACCTATAGCCTTGTCGCGCCTATCGCGGGCGTTTTCGGCCCGCGTATCCGCCAAAATTACGATCTGATCGGCGGGGCGCTGGCGCGTTTCACCGATTTGGGTGTATCCCGCGGCAGGCAGGTGGCCGAGGAACCCTCACCCGAGGCGGTCAAACGCATGCGCCACGCGCCCTGTTTCGCATCCCTGGGTATGGCCGAGATCGAAAAGGGAGGTCGGAAGCTCATCGGCAGCGCTCAGAAAATGGGGCGTCGCGGTTTCCTACAACATGGAAGCATTCCCATGATTCACCGCGCCGAAATCCTGCAGGATATTACCGGCGCCAAAATGGACATGGGCGACCTGATGACGAGCCTACAGCAGCATTATGAGGAGGCGGGTCTGAAATTACCCACGCGCGACGCCCTGATCGACCGCCTGGCGGATTCCTTTCGGGAACATTTCGACATTCAATTCGAGGATATTGCCGGGGCCGCCTGTTTCCGGGAGGATCAGGTTCGGAACATCGCCGGGCGTCGTTACGGCTTGGACGCCTGGACCTTCCGAAAATAAAGGAGATTCGGGGTAGGGGCCAAGCGTCTTGCCTCGGGACTTTCGTTGTTCTTGGCTCCGATTTCTGCTATTTTTTGGCTCGTACCGGGGGTGGCGCAATATGAGGGTGATTCCCGCTTCCGCCGGCGATGCATGGCTGTATGCCGCGGGGGAGGGAAAGCTCATGAATGCGAAGAAAACCAAACAAGCCAAGGCCTCGGGAAAAATTGAACCCATTGACCGCTCCCAGTTGCTACTGGACGACGGCATTGGAACGGGTCTGTTCACCGGCGATGGCCGGGACCAGTGGGAAGGCGGCAAAAAGGGCCGCGAACTGGAAGAATATATCGAGGACATCAAGGCCGGCGCTCGCGTGGCCATTGATCAGTCGATCGGGATCCTGACCCCCTGGTTCTTCTCCAACATGCCCCAGTTTTACTACCAGACCACCCCACGTGAAGAAAAAGTCCGCGATCTGCACGCGGTCATCACCGGCCACATCTTCGAAAGCAAGCAAAAGCTCCAGCTTTGGAACCGCGACCGCACCAAAACCACTTTTCTCGCGCCCGGAAACGATGACGGCGTCTTTCTCGACATTGCCGACAGCGTCATGGATCTCAATGTCAAGCACGGGTCCATGTTTACTTCCTTGGATCGCCTGCTGCTGATTTCCAATTTCTTCACCAATGAGTTCCGGCCCGTTGACCAGTCCAACAAGAAGAACGAGGCCAAGATTCAGCGTTCGCGCGCCCTGCTGCCCGACGAGGACCCCGAGGCGGTGGAAGAGTTTCTTACCCACCTCGACAACGACATGGTGATCCACGCCACGCCGCCGCGTCTGGCCCGGCTCTTCAAGCTGTTCAACCTCGCCAAGGATCGCGAGGATGCGGTGACCCACCTGATCTCCGGCTACTACAACGAATTAGCGCGCTTGGATATCGCCTACAAAACAATGCCGATC
>JBGTRP010000679.1:0-4420 GCA_041940685.1 Acanthopleuribacteraceae bacterium | reverse complement strand
TCCAACGACGAGATGGGCTGGGAAGACTCAGTCGGCGACATTGCGGCGCCGGGCGACGTCATCGCCGGCAAGTATCGCGTCGACCGCCTCATCGGGACGGGCGGTATGGGCGTCGTGGTCGAAGCCTTCCATCTGCACTTCGAAGAGCGTGTGGCGATCAAGTTCCTGGTGCCCCAGGCGGCCACCGAGGAGTCGCTGACGCGCTTCGAGCGCGAGGCGCGCGCTGCGTTCAAGATCAAGAGCGAGCATGTCGCGCGCGTGATCGACGTCGGCAAGCTCGACGGCAAAGTCCCCTACATGGTGATGGAATTCCTGGAAGGGCTGACCTTGGAATCCTTTGTCCCCTCCGGGCGCGGTTTGCCTCAGGAAGCGATATTGGGCATCATGGACCAGATTTGTCATGGCCTGGCGGCCGCTCACCAGGTTCCGTTGATCCATCGCGACCTCAAGCCGGGCAATATCTTCCTTTCTCAACCGACCGGACAGGGCACGGTCGTCAAAATTCTCGATTTCGGCATCAGCAAGATCCTGGGCGAAAACGACGAGCACCTGACCCAGACCGGCATTCTCATGGGCACGCCTGGCTACATCGCACCGGAACAGATCACCCAACAAGCGGAGTTGAGCATCACCACCGACCTCTACGCGCTGGGTGGGATTCTCTACTACCTGATCGGGGGACGCAGGCCTTTTTCCAACCAAAGCGGGCGAACCGCGATGATGGAACAACTGAGCGCGGATCCCGAACCCATTCCCAAAGAGAACCTGGCCGATCCCGAGGTGGAAGTCCTTTATCCCGTCGTGCTCAAAGCCATGAGTCGTGACCCGGCCGAACGTTACCAAAGCGCGCACGAGTTGATGGCCGATTTGAAGGACCATGCCTCCATAGAAAGTCAGTCCCTGGCGGTCTTGAATCTGAAGGTCGATGAAAAAATGCCCACCAAACGCATCAACCTCGCCAAAGAGACGCCGATGGCGAGCGCCGCAAATGCCAGCACGGTCTTGGTAGGGGAAACCAAAGAGAATGCATCAACCGTAAAGAAACGGCTCCCCAATTGGTCAGTTGGCGCCCTGGCCGCGGTTCTGTTGGTTGGATTTTTGTTTTTCAGCGGCCTTTTCGGACCCAAGGACCCCCTTTTATTCGGTATCAGCGCGGACTTTTCCGGCTCCAATCGGGAATTGGGCCGCGAGATGCAATTGGGCATTGAGGCTTGCTTCGAGGAAGTCAACAAATCGGGCGGCGTCAAGGGCCGCGAGCTGCGCTTGATCGCCCTGGACGACCGCTACGAGCCCGGGCCCGCCAAGGCCAATATGCTGGAGTTCATCAACCAACGCGGCGTTTTCGCCATCATCGGCAATGTGGGTACGCCTACCGCACAGGCTTCGGTGCCGATCGCCCTGGATTACAAAACCTTGTTTTTCGGCCCCTTTACGGGCGCCGGTTTTTTGCGCAAAGACCCTCCCGATCGCTATGTGTTCAACTATCGCGCTTCCTACGAGGAAGAAGCGGCCGCGATCGTGCGCTACTTTGTCCAGGTTGCCGGTATCGAACCCGCGGCAATCGCGGTTTTCAGCCAGGACGACAGTTTTGGCGATGCGGGTTTTCAGGGCGTGGCGCGTACGCTGCGCGACCAGGGCGTTCGAGAGGAAGACATCTTACACGTGCGTTACCAGCGCAACCAATTCGACACGGAGGCGGCCGTCGCCGGAATCCTGGCGGCCCCGGAACGGGCGCGGGCGGTCGTCACGGTAAGCACCTATAAACAGGCCACCCGGTTCATCAGCGACGTCAAGGCGCGGCAGCCCGAAACGGTGTTCTCCTGCGTCTCATTCGTAGGAACGCGCGCGCTGGCCGAGGAGTTCCGCGAGAACGATCCCGCCATGGCCAAGGGCGTGATCGTTACCCAGGTCGTGCCCTATTTCAATGCCGACGCCACCGGCGTGATCCGCTACCGCGAGGCGCTGGCCAACCTGCACCCCAACCAACTGCCCAGCTTCGTTTCGCTGGAGGGTTATATTGCCGCGCAAATTCTGGTGGAAGGATTGAAGCGCGGCAAACGGCTGGAGACAGAGGCCGTGATCGATGCGCTGGAAAGCATCCACGATCTCGACCTGGGGACCGGCTCCGTCATTTCCTTCAGCCCTTCCAAGCACCAGGCTTCGCACAAGGTCTGGGCCGTCATTTTGGATGAGCGCGCCTCTTTTACGGAGTTTTCGCTGGACTAAACGGCTATCTACAGGTGGCCTTGGGTCCACATCCGCAATGAAAATGCTTGCCCCCGGTGGGCGGCCCGTGTTTCACATGCCAAGCACTCATTTTCCTTTGATTGGCGGTCGGGCCGGAATCGCTTAAGATCGAGAATGGCGCGGGGGAGACTTATGTTTCGGGCATCGACTAAAAAACTGGTGATCGCCGCTGCTGGCCTCATCGCGCTCGCCGCTTTGATCTCGAGTTGGAAGACCCACCGCATCAGTGAGAATCAAGCGGACAACACCAGGGTGCGGGCGGGCGACCGAATCGCATGGAAAGAGATCGGTTTCGACGATTCGGACTGGCTTACCTACCGCGCCTGGCAAAGCCAAACGGGTCCCTACCAGGGGAACTTGTGGCTGCGACAATCCATTGAATTGACCGGCGAACAAGACAAGAACACCTTCGTGCTGGTGGCCGTGGGCAGCAGCGAGGTTTATTTCGACGGAGAGTTGATCGGACAAAACGGGGTCGTAGGTGCGACGATTGACAGCGAAAAACCGGGTTCCCTATTTTTTCTATGCACGATTCCGAACCACCTGCTCCAGCCGGGCAAACATCAGGTGGCCCTTCGCTTTTCGAATCACCGCGGGATCGGGCGGTTTTACCTGCTGGGCGCGGGCATTGGCAGCATCCAGGATGTGCTGTCCTACAACAGGCGTGCGATGTTTCCTTTTCTGTTCCTCAGCGCCTTCTTGGTGGTGGCCCTCTATTTTTTGGTCTTATATGCGCTCAATCGGAAGCAGGCCTCCCACCTGGTTTTTGCCTTCCTCTGCGGACTGACGGGCCTGCTCTTATTTGTCGAGAGCATTCGCGCGCTGGGATACCCTTACCATTGGCACGGATACCGACTGCTTGCGGTGGTGGTCATATCCGGCATCCTCAGCGGCCTGGTTCCCCTGTTCTTCATTCTACGCCATGAATTGCCCCGACGGTGGATGATGGGAATTCCCCTGGCCTTGATGATTGGGGCCGCGATGTTTCACCGCTCTGCCGACCAGTTTTCGCTTGGTTTTTTTACCTTGGCGTTTATCTATGCACAGGTCGTGGTATGCGCCGCGTTGTGGAAGGAGAAAGCCGATTCCTGGATTGGCGTCCTGGGCGTCAGTCAAGCTTTGGCGGCATTGGCCCTGACCCGGATGTACTTCATGGAGCAATGGCTGTTCGCGAGTTTTACGATTTTGATCGTGCTGATTTTGATCTCGCTAGGCCTACAGCTCAAGCGCCAGCGGTCGCAATTTCAGGAAACCCAACTGCGCTCGGCCCGCCTCCAGATCGAGTTGTTGAAAAAACATTTGCAGCCCCATTTCATGTTGAACACGCTTACGGCGGTCATGGAGTGGATGGAGCGGGAACCCAAGGCCGGCGTGTCCTTCATCGGCTTGCTGGCCCAGGAAATGAAAACCCTGAACCGCATTTCCGGTGAAACCCTGGTACCCCTGGAGGAGGAGTTGAGGCTCTGTCAGAATCACCTCAAAATCCTGTCCTTTCGAAACGGCGAGGAGATCCACTTTCACATCGACATCGAAAACCAAGACCTCAAAATTCCGCCGGCCCTAATCCTGACCCTGATTGAGAATGGGGTCAGCTATGCCCTGGACGAAGGAGCTCTCGGTTTCGAGTTCCAACAGAGAATCACACCGGAGGGGCAGGTTCGCCTCGGGTTCCGAGCCCTGGGCGTCGATACCGGGGCCGGCGAGGCCGATGAGGGGACGGGCAGCAAGTACATCAGGGCGCGGCTGGAGGAGAGCTTCCCCGGGCGCTGGAGCCTCGCCGCCTCCGGCAGCCATCAGATCTGGACAACCACCATCCTCATCGAGGGAGCGCCATGAATATATTAATCGTGGAAGACGAACGCATCATTGCCCAGCGGTTGGAACGATTTGTCAGAAACATTCTGGGCCCCAAACTACACGGAATCCAAATCGCGCGGAGCCTTGCGGCGGCTCAGGAACGGGTCCACGGCCAACCATGGGACCTGGTGTTTCTCGATTTGAACCTCAAGGGCCGAAACGGTTTCGAGCTATTGCATGATGCGGTGGCCTCGTCGTTTCACACGGTGGTGGTCTCGGCCTTTACCGACCGCGCTTTTGAAGCCTTTCAATACGGAGTCTTTGATTTTATCGGCAAGCCCTTCGACGAGGCCCGGGTCGCAAAGACCCTGGATTC
>JBGTRP010000678.1:0-4422 GCA_041940685.1 Acanthopleuribacteraceae bacterium | reverse complement strand
GCGGCCTACGAGCTGGCCCACGAAGGGCGCGGCCGCGCCTCGGCGCTGTCGTGGCGGCCGCTTTCGGCGCGCGCTTTGGAAGTCGAAGCCGAGCTCCTGCGCCTCATGGGGCACTACGACGAGGCCGAGGCGGCAGCCTTCGATGCCTACGAGGCGGCGGCGGAGTCGGGCGCGTGGGATGTTGCCGTTCGCGCGGCCAGTACCGCGATGGCCACCGTGGGCGAGGCGCAAGGGCGGCTGGAGGAGGGGCGCGCGCGCCTGAACCTGATCGCCCAGGAGGTGGCGCGCGCGGTGGCCCATAGGCGTTTGAAACCCCATTTGTTGGGCTTGCCGGCGAGAATCCCGCGCGCCTGTTTCCAGAACCTGGGCCAGGTGAGCAACACGTCCATGAGGTAGTTGGCGAAGGAGATGAAGACGTCTTGGGCGTTGCGCACGATGAGGATCGCGCGGAAACGGGCGTGCTCGCTGTAATGCGTGGCGCCATGGGTCTTGATGAAATAGACTTTCTCGTCGGCATCCAGCCGTTCCACCAGCGCCCGCCGTTGCTCGCGGTCGCGCCATTCGGGCCATTGTTCGCTCACCAGGCGGTTCCCGGTCAGGTCGCCCGCGCCCTTGTCATAGCTCAGGTCGTCGGCGGCCTCGGCCACGGTATAGGTGGGCACGCCGTAGATGCGATTGAGCACGATGCGGGCAAAGGTATTGCCGGAGCGTGGATAGGACGCAATCCAAACAATCAAGGGCCTTCCTCCTCAACGGCGCCGCCCCAATTCACGCTTTCAGCCTGAAGCTTGCCGCTTGTTGCTTGCCCCAAGATACTGTGTTTACACCGGTTTTAAAACCCCGAATCTCTCGGAAATCCAGGAAATTCCGTCTCCGTCACTTTTCAGCATTCCCTTCCCTTCGAATTGTGGAAAGCGGTTCGGAACGGTTCGTGGCCAGGCCATTTTCTAATTCCTACGCTTGCAAGGTCTCCCATGCGGTATAAAAAAATGCGCTTTTGGGCCGGCTCTAGTGGTGGGGCGGGCTTAATCGTGCTTTTTGGATGAGTCGGTAGGCCCGCGCGTGGGTGGGCCGCTTTCGTTGGCTGGGGGGTTCGAATGGGTCTTCGCTCTTCGCAGGGTTTCCTCGAAAAGCGCTTGTGCTTGGGCCTTCATTTCGGGAGTGCGCAGCATCTCCTCCACCTTTTCCATTCGCCTTTCCGTTCTACGGTTTTTGAGGCGGACCACGAACCCAGACCATCTTTTTTTCCAATGGGATGCCGTGAAGGAAGCGCCTATCGCTTGCTTCGATTTCCATCCCTTACCGCGCCTGTAATCCCGCCAAAGCATGCCGATCAGCGGCCAGGCCTTGGCGCCGTCCAGCGGCTCGATGGGAATTAGGTTCACGGCGATGAGGATGATGTTGGCGCCGATGAAGATATTCAAAACATCCTGCAGGTACTCCGGCGCGGGAACGCCCACCAGCGCGGCCAAAAGAAAGGCGGGCGGCAAGAGCAGCGCCTGGGCCAGCACCCCGCCCCAGGCAATGACCGCGCTTTCGAAGCGCGAGGCATCGCCGCGCCACGAGCAGTAACCGCCAAAGCCGTGGATGACAATTTTCTCCACGTCCATGCGGTAGCGGCGCACCCAATAGGCATGGCCCAACTCGTGGATGATGATAAGCAGGCAAAGGCTGAGCCAGAGTACGGGGGCGAAACGAGGGCCGCCGAAGATCCAGAGCCCGAAAAGGATCGACCAATGCATCAAGATCGGCGCGCCTTGCCAGGCGCCGATTTTCAAGGATTGTCCGACAATTTCCATCTCGCTCCTCTACCCCGGGAAAACAGGCCGGTTCATGCTTGGGTGAAGCTGGAGCAGGTTTAGGGCCAGGTCGGATTTTCGCCCTCTATCTCCTTTCTCCACACTTATTTGGAGGAGTTCCTTCCAGGCTGTTTTGCCAAGGTCCAAGGGGCTTCTGGCAAAAATTGTCTCCTCCCCGCGCGGGGAGGAGACAAAAAGTGGCCGCCCTTCGGTGAACCATGACCGGGAACCGGCGCCCAGGGTCTCGGCGGTTCAAATGGGACACGGGCCGGCAACGAACTAGAAGGTATAGCGCAGGCGGGCCAGAAACTCGCGGGGCGGGATGAATTCCTCGCTGGTGGTGTGCAGACCGAAGGGATTGGAGAAGCGGGAATTGACGCCGTCCTCGTCGAATAGGTTGGTGGCGCTCAGGGAGATTTCCAGGGGCAGCTTGCCCAACTCATAGCCGAAATACAAGCTGGCCGTGGCGTAGGAGGGCAGGGTATCCACGAGGGGATGGTTGAACACGCGGTACTGGTACTCACCACGGTAGATCCAATCCAGGCGGGAGCTCAGCTTGGAGCCGTCGCCAAAGCTGTGCTGGTGGGTCAAAAGCAGGCGCGAGCTGATGTCCACCAGTTTGGGAGGCTCATTGCCATTGAGGTTCACCCGCAGGCCGGCACGGTCGGTTACGCCGGTGGGGGTGAAACGCCCGAAGCCGGAGTGGAGAAAATCCACCACATCCAAGGTGAACAGGTCGCTCTCGATTTCACCATCCATCAAAGTGAGAAAGCCATCCAAACGCCAGGCGTCGCTCAACAGCCAAGAAAACTCGCTTTCCAGTCCGTGGATGCGCAGACTGGGAATATTGCCGGTTCCACCGGAAAAGGGAATCGGGTCTTCCTGAATGAATTGGTACTGCTCGTAATCGTAGTAGAAGGCCGTTGCGTTGAGGCGCACCCGCCGGTCGAATAGCAGGTTTTTGGAACCGATCTCGAAGGCGGTTACCTCCTCGGGCGCAAAATTGACGGGTACATCGAGGGCGCCACCCGTGAGCGCGCCCGGGTTGTTGCCGCCGTTTTTCCAGCCGGTGGAAATCAGGCCGTACAGCAGGTGGTTTTCCGCCAGATGAAAATCGGCGCCCACCTTCCAGGTGAAGGCCTCGTCCTTGAGCACCTGCTCGGAGTTGATGAACCAGAACTGGGTGGCCACATCGGTGGACTCATCCTCCTGATACCGGCCACCCAGGGTGAGGGCCCAGCGGTCGCCCACCCGCCAGGTGAGTTGGCCGTAGACCGCGCGGTCCTCACGGGTCAGGGTGCGGGTCTCCACGAATTCGAGGGGCGGCACGAAGGGCGGCAGGTTCTCCGGAGAGGGATTGTTCAGTTGATCGTCGAATTGGGTGACGGGCGCGGGACCGACCGCCTCCAGAAAGTCATTGAAATTCTCGTGATCCAGGTAGTATAGGCCCAGCACCCAATCCAGCTTGTCGCCCTGGCGGGTGAGGTTGAATTCCTGGCTAAAGGCGTCGGAATCGTTGTCCCAGTATGGAAGCAAATCGAAGTTGGCCGGGCCGAAGCCGGTCAGGTTGACCGATGTCAGGGACTCGGTGAGGCGGTCGCCGTCCACGGTTTGACGTTTTTCCAACTTCTGCAGGCCGGTCAGGGATTTGAAATCGAAACCCCAGGGCGTTTCCCACTCGAGAATGGCGGAGAGGCTCTGATTGGAAAGCGCGAAGGTGCTGGGATAGTCCTGGGTCAGTTCGCGCGGGTCGGGGTTGGGGTCCGCGATGTGTTTTTGAGCCGCGCCATGCTGATCGGAATCCTGCCAGGTCCCGGACAGGCGCAGGGATACCCGTTCATGAGGCAGCCAGTGCAGCGCCAGGTGGCCGGTCACCGCGTCACCCTCATCCAGGTCATAGCCGTCCAGATCGCCGCCGCGGATTTCCGCGAAGCCGTCGCGCTCGTAATTCTGGATGGAGGCCCGGATGGCAAGCTCGCCACCGATGGGAAGGTTCAGGCTCGCGCTCTCGCGATGGAGATCGTAGCTGCCGGCCTGAAAGGCGAGCGACCCGCCGGTCTCGCTGAAATCGGGTTTTTTGGTGATGATGTTGATGGCCCCGCCCGTGGTGCCCTGGCCGAACTCGGTGCCTTGGGGTCCGCGCAGCACCTCGATGCGTTCGATCTCACCCAGCTCCAAACCCAGGGCCAGCGGATTGGCCAGGTATACGCCGTCCACGTACACCAGCACGCTGGGTTGGGTGCTGAGGTTTTGGGCGGTTTCCCAACCCACGCCGCGAATGGAGACCGCCCGGCCCGCACCATCGTTCTTGGCCACCACCAGGCCGGGGACATAGCCGTTGAAATTGTCGAGCTTCACCAGATTGGCGCACTCGAAGTCCTCACCCGACACCGCGGAAACGGCCACCGGCGCTTCCTGAATATCCACTTCCTGCTTGCGCGCGGTTACCGTAATTTCTTCCAGCACCTCGGTCGTTTCCTGGGCCGAGCCGGGGAGTGTTGACAGCAGCAGCACCCCGCTCAGAACAATCCAAAATCCCAATTGGCGTTTCCCAAACACTTGTACGCTCCTTCCCTTTCACGCGATGTATGTAATCGATCTTCCATTTCATTCCCACCCAAAC
>JBGTRP010000677.1:0-4436 GCA_041940685.1 Acanthopleuribacteraceae bacterium | reverse complement strand
TACATGGCCGCTCTCGCCGCCAGCCGCTACAACCCCGCCCTCGCCGCCTTCTACCAGCGCCTCCTCAAAGACGCCTACCAAAGTCCGGACCTTCTGAATGTGTTGGCCGTGGTGGAGGAAATGCTCTTTCGCGATCTGCCCGTACCCGGTAAGGCCTTGAAAATGGTGATCAATCTCGGCCTGAAACACAATCAGATCGACAAGGTCCGCAAAATGCTCCCCTATTTCCGGGACCACCCCGATATTGATCCCGAAACCGTGCTCAACAGCCACAGGCTCCTGGTGGAAAAACTGGTGAACCAGGCCAACCCGGATAAAGAGTTGTTGCTGGATATCAGCTCCTGGCTGGAGCAAAAACATCCTGAATCCGAGCTCATCGGCAACATTCGGGCTTGTTTTCAAAAAACCGCCGAGCCCTCCTCGTCGCTGGAAAACTACGACCGCCACCTCTCCATCCACAAGTTTGTCACCATCGACTTGATCGACATCACCACCAACCATATCCGCCTTCAGGTCAATGGGGGCAGAGAGCAGAGCGCGCCCTGGACCGCGATTACCGGCATTTTCGGCTGCCATATGGCCACGGGCAAAAGGGGGTTTCGCGGTTGTATCCTGCTCAAGTTCAAGCGCAAAATTTTTGCCTGTAGCTTTTCTACCGATCGCATTCAATTGGCAAACGAAGAAGGACGCACCCTTTCCTTCGAGGAGGCGTGGCAGCTTTTGGAGGCAAACATCCCCGAGGATTTGCCGTTTGTTACCATGCGGGATTTTCCCGAGATCCGGCTGGAGGACAAGTACCCCGAAATGGTGCAGGCGTTTTTGGATGAACATGTTTTCTAACCCCAACCGGCATCCGGAAAACCCGGCGCCCATTTTCGTTCGGAGGAGAGTTGCATGAAATGGACTTGGACGGCCCTCGTAATTTGGCTTGCGCTGCCGGCTTGCCTCGCCGTGGAGCCCACGCTCGTCTACCTGGTTCGGCACGCGGAAAAACAGGACCACACCCCTGCCAGCCCACTTTCGGAGGCGGGTCAGCGTCGGGTAGAGGTCTTGCGCAAATTCTTCAAAAACATATCCATCGACCAGGTGTACTCCAGCCAGTATCGCCGTACGCGGGACACGGTCTCCCCCATTGCCGCCGACCATGGGCTCGAGGTCGAGGCGGTGGCCGCCCACGATTTTGAATTGCTGAAACAGAAAATCAAGGAAACGGGCGGGTCCACCATTCTCATCGCGGGTCATTCCAATACCGTTCCAGAGATCATCCGCCACCTGGGCGGCCCCGCCCTCGCCATTGAAGATCACGAGTACAGCAACCTCTTCCTGCTCATCCTCCATGAGGATCGACTAAAATTCCAACACTTCCAAATCGACCCCTAAACCACTCCCAACGCGCTTAACATGGATTTCCTGAACAGGCGCACACGCCGATGAGCCGTCCTGAAGGGAAGGTAGCGACCGCCTCATGAAGCAACCCCTGAAAATCGTCTTCATTATTTTGCTGTTGGCGCATGCGGCCTTCCTGGGCTACTACCTGAGGACAGCCTACGAGGGCGTATTTGAGCGCCGGGAGATTCCCAGCCAACATCGCGCGTTTACCGTGGACGAGGGCGCCTCTCTCAACGAGGTGCTGGAGGCTTTGAGAGCCGCGGATCTCGCGCCACAGCCCATTCATGTCAGGCTGGCCCTGCTGGTCAAGTCCACGGAGTTGGTGGTCAAAAAAGGAACCTACGCGCTGCCGGAGCGGGCCTCGACCTTCGAAATTCTAACCTTGTTCGACGAGGGCCGGGTTCAGCTCCACAAGATTACCGTGCCCGAGGGATTGGACAAATGGCAAACCGCGGAGCTGCTGGGCGGCTTTATGTGGGGAGACCGCGAACAGTTTCAACACTGGATCGATGATCCCGAACCCATTCTGGACCACGACCCCGAGGCCCAGGATTTGGAGGGTTACCTGTTCCCGGAGACATACGCGTTTCCCGAGAGCGCAACGCCCAAGGAAATCGTAGGCGCCATGGTGAATCTGTATCTGAGTCGGGTCGAAGACTACCTCCCGGAATTGGAGCGGCGCGGCCTGACCCCCCGTCAATGGGTGACCCTCGCTTCCATGGTCGAAGAAGAGGCCTTTATCAAGGAAGAAGCCACCATTATTGCCGGCGTCTTTCAAAACCGCATCGAGAAAGGTATGCTGTTGCAATGCGATCCGACCATCATTTACAGTTTGAAGCGCGAACAGCTCTACAAGGGGAAAATATACAAAAGTCAGATTCACTACGACAGCCCTTACAACACCTATGTCTACAAGGGCTTGCCACCGGGTCCCATCGCCAGCCCCGGCCTTCATGCGCTTGAGGCCGCGTTGCGTCCCGAGGAAACTCCCTACATCTTTTTTGTGGCCCAGCGGGATGGCTCGCACTATTTCAGCACCACTCTTGCCGAGCATAACCGGGCGGTGCGCGCGATGCGGCGGCTACAGTAAGCGCGTGGAGGCGGAGAATGACAGGGGAACGGGAATGCAGGATTTTTTTAGATCGCCGCGGCGTGAATTTTTTGACCTCCCTGATGCCCACCATGGAAGGCCTTTTTCTGGCCACGGTTCTCGATGGCAAGCGAGGCGAGGTGCGATTGTCGTATCACATGAGCATGGAAGATGAAATTCGCGGTTTATTGGACAGCCTCGCATGCCGCGCCGGTAACGGGGCGGCCCATGCTCCGGCACCGCCTGTTGCGGCTTTGGACGGCCCGTCCCTTTCGAGCATGGAACTTCCATCATGAATGATAAGGAAGCGGGCGCCAAGGCCCGCAAGCTTTCGCTTCGGGAGGCCATCAAACGCTTTCTTCTGCTGATCAAACCGGAATGGAAGACGCTCGTCCTGGCCACGGTCTTTCTTTTCCTCGGCAGCGGCATGGGGCTCGCGTTTCCCCAAGGGGTCCGCATTATGCTGGACGGGGTGATCAATGAAGGCATGGGTTCGGTCAACCGAACCGCGTTCACGATCGTTGCCGTATTTTTCGTTTTCGGTCTGGTGTCCGGCCTGCGCAACTACCTTTTCACCATCGTGGGTTACCGGATCGTCACCAAACTACAAGCTCAAACCTACCGCCACATCATGCAGCAGGAAATCGGCTTTTTCGATCAACAAAAGACCGGAGAGCTCATGAGCCGGCTGGCCTCCGATACCACGGTCCTTCAAAACGCGGTCAGCTACAACACCTCCGCGGGGTTTCAAAACCTGATCTTCGCCATCGGCGGGATCGTGTTTCTCATCCTTACCTCTCCCGTCCTCACCCTGATCATGCTCATCCTCGTGCCGCCGGTATCCTTTGGCGCGGTCTGGTTCGGAAGAATACTTCGCCGGCTCTCGCGCGAGGTTCAGGACGCGCTCGCGCGCGCGGGCGAAATCGCGGAAGAAACCATCTCCGGCATCCGCGCGGTGCGCGCCTTCGTGCGCGAGGACCATGAGTCTGAAAATTACCGCGGCGCCGTCGATGCGGCCCTGGGAGCCGTGAAGAAACGGACCATCAGCGCCTCCATCTACCAAGGAGTGTTAACCTTCGCGGGTTACGCCTCGGTCGCCCTGGTGCTCTGGTATGGCGGCACCCTCGTCATCAAGGGCGAGATGACCATCGGCGAGCTGACCTCCTTTATCATCTATACCCTGATCATCGCGGCCTCCTTGAGCGCCTTGGGCGCGCTGTGGGCCGCTTTCATGCGCGCCGCGGGCGCCGCGGAACGGATCTTCGAGCTGCTCGACCGGGAGCCCGCGATTCCCAATTACGTGGGCAGACAGCTCGCGACGGTGCATGGGAGAGTTGAGTTCCAAAAGGTCGATTTTGCCTATCCTTCCCGACCGGAAATCGCGGCGTTACAACATGTTTCCTTTGTCATCGAGCCGGGTGAGGTCGTGGCGCTCGTGGGGCCCTCGGGTAGCGGAAAATCTACTATCGCCAGTCTCATCCCCCGCTTTTATGATCCCACCGCGGGCCATATCCTGCTCGACCACCAGCCCATCCACGAGTTAGAACCCTCCTGGTTACGCCAACAAATCGGCATCGTGCCTCAGGAGCCCAACCTCTTTTCCGCTTCCGTCTACAACAATATCGCCTACGCCAAGGACGGCGTGACGGCCGAACAGGTTCACGCGGCCGCTCGCGTGGCCAACGCCCAGGAATTCATCGAAAAGTTTCCCGAAAGTTACGATACGGAGGTCGGCGAACGCGGCGTTCGTTTGAGTGGCGGTCAAAAGCAGAGAATCGCCATTGCGCGCGCCGTCCTCAAGGACCCAAAAATTTTGATTCTGGACGAGGCGACCAGCGCCCTGGACGCGCAAAGCGAGCACCTGGTCAAGGACGCCATCGACCACCTCAGTGTCGGACGTACGACCCTCATCATCGCACATAGGCTCTCCACGGTAAAAGACGCGAACCGGGTGCTG
>JBGTRP010000676.1:0-4444 GCA_041940685.1 Acanthopleuribacteraceae bacterium | reverse complement strand
CGAATATATTCGCACTAAACTAAACGCATGGACTGGGGAAAGGTTGCAAAAAAGGTTTCACATCACGCCGAAGCGTGGAAACTACTCTTAAAAAGGCACCTCAAGGGCCCTGCACAGAAATTGGAGCAAGGGCGTGCCCGCTTTGAAATCCTCCCCCAGCACATCGACCAGATCAGGGGAACGCAGCATCTCGGATGGATACTTGCGCAGGGCCATGAAATCCTTGCGCTTGAGGTCATCCAGCAGCGGATGATCCGCGGGATAACCCTTGGGCGCGCGCTTCAGGCTATCGCCGGCAAGGTAAAACTTCTCGGTGAATGGAGGATGGTCGCGGGCCTGGAGCCACTCCTTGCCGTGGCCGTCGATTCGTTTTCGAATCTTGGCGAGCGCCCCCGATTCGGGATGCCAGATACCCAAGCCGCAGAACACATCGGTCGGATCGGCGTGAACATAAAAGCCGGGCGCGTGAACGTCTTTTCCCAACTGATGGCGGAACTGCGCGGCCGCGTGGGTTTTGTAAGGCGTCTTGTTCTTGGAGAAGCGCGTGTCGCGGTAAATTCGAAACATGGACCCGCCGGTTTTGCGCGGAATCGCGAGGAATTGGGGAGAGATCGCGGCCAGCTTGGGACCCATGGCCTCGATAAAGGCCAATAGCGGCGCGACCACGCCTTCCTCGTAGAGATGCTTATGTTCTTGGAACCACTCGCGATTGTTGTTGGCGGAAAGACCGTGAAAAAATCCAAAAAATCGATCGTCGAACCCTTCAAAGCGCATGCGAGCCTCCGAGCGGGAAATTACGGCTGGAAAACGGGTGGGCAACGCTGCCCATTGTAGACCAAAACCCGCCCGGATCAAAAGTGAATCACGCCGGAGTTGGCAACGGTTTTCTGGGGTAAAAGTCCCCCGGCATCGGGATCACCGCGAATGGGCGCGCATGGAGGACACACTGCCGTAACGGGTCATGGCCGTTTCGAAGTCCAAGACCTTGGCCCGAATCAGGCTGCCGCCGGCATTTTCGCCAAGCGGGTCGATATAGATCATGTTGTAACGGTTGGCGGGCGTGGGGTAAGGCTTTTCCGGATTCAAGCCGACCACGGGAACGTCGAAAGTGAACGCCCGCTCGCTTTCGGCCACTAGCCAGTGAACATTGTCGCGCACATCGGACATGGTGAGCACCCGGCCCGCCTCGAAGCGGGCATCCAGCGAGGGCTCGACAGTCAGGAACCCCGGTTCGGTTTCCAGACGAAAATGGCGGTTGAAGGTGCGTACATGGAAGCTGCCCGCCAAAACCAAATGCGCCGAAACCATATCGTTATGGGCATGAGGCGCGATGGCGGCCCCGCGTTTTAATGCAAAAACCTTGTGGCTGAACCCTCGGCGCGGAGGCAGCCCTTCCAACTCCGGGAAACGCACATCGCGAACCGCTGCCCGGTTCTCGGGCAGGTTCACGCCCGCCAACAACCTTTCCACATCGATGAGGCCGACCAAATCCCGAAGTTGAATGCCAACGCAGAGCCGCTCCATGGCGTCCTGCCACTCCAATGGGGTGAGCCGTTTTTTGCGCAGGTCGCCGCAAAGTTGGTAGAGCCCTTTCAGCCAGCGTTCCAGATCCGGCTTGATCTTGGGGGAGATGGCGGCCGAGCCCCAGGCCGCACGCAGCAGAACATAGGAAAGGATTCCCTGAGCGCTATCCCGCAAAAAATCCCGGCGAGTCCGTCCTTTGCCCGGCATAAAGGCTCCTTATCCATCCGGCGGGTCACCGCCCGCCTGGGTTCGAAATGATAATGACATGATCGACCCGCTTTGTGAAACCAGTTTGAAAACTCGGTGAAAAAAGCGTGAGGACCCCAACATCCTTCCATCCGGAGATTGCCGCGGGCTACCCTCGTGGAAAGAGAGCGGGGTTCCGGAATTCGAGACGAATGCAGGGCTCCCCGCGGGCCATCAACAGAAATTCCCTCAATCACCCGGATAAGGCCAGGGGTCCTGATCTTCATCCGCCACGCGCGCGCCCCGGCCCAGAAGCTCCAGCATCAGATCCGGTCTCCCGGTAATCAAGCCATCCACGCCCATGGCGAGCAAGCGGCGCATATCGGTGAGGCGATCAACCGTCCACATGTGAACCGGAAAACCGAATCGGTGCATGGCGCCCACAAAACCGCGCGTCAACACGGGAATCGGGCCATGCCGTTCGGGAAGCTGAAATGCCCGGCCCACGGGGCGCAGCCTGCTTCCGAACCCCAGGCGTTGCGCCACGAGCATCCACGCGCATTCACGAGCATCCGCGCCCGTGAGCACCTCGGGAAAAGCCCGGCGGAAAGCGCGGATATTGGCCACGGAAAAGGAGGCCACCAGCAGCTTGTCGGTTCCCCGCTCCATGGCCATCCGGCCAAAAGGCTCGATGATCGATGGGGTTTTCTGCTTGATGTCAATGTTCATGCGTTGTCGCGGAAAAGCCGCGAACAACTCTTCCAGGGTAGGAATGGTAATGCCCTTTCCGCGGAAGGGATAGGTTTTCCCCTGATCCGCGGTCCAGTGGTAACCCGCGTCCAGCCGCTTGAGCTCTTTCAGGCGGAAACCATTGACCGGCCCGCTGCCATCCGTGGTGCGATCCACGCTTTCATCGTGAATGACCACGATCACTCCATCCGCGGTGCTTCGCACATCCAGTTCGAACACATCGGCGCCCAACTCGTGGGCCCGCTGGAAGGCGGCCATCGTGTTTTCGGGCGCCAGCCTGCAACCGCCCCGGTGGGCGAACACCATGGGCCCCTCATTGCGAAAATAAGGATGAAGTTCCTCTTTTGCCATAACCCATTGTACCAACACGGATCGCCGAGTTGCACTCGGCATCTTCTTCCTTTCCTTTTCCTTGCCCATATCCGCCCCTAGGCGCGGGAGGCCTCGATGATTTCGGCCGCGCCTTGGTCGAGCAGCGCCCGCCCCACTTTTCCTCCCAAATCCGCCGGAGCCGCGAAATCACCCTCGAGCTCGGATTGCAAAATGGTTTTGCCATCCGGGCTCATGACCATTCCGGTCAGGTGTAGACGCCCATCCTCCGGTACCAGGCAAAAGCCGGCGATGGGCGAATTACAATGGCCGTCCAGGGCTTGCAGCATGGCCCGCTCCGCGCTGACGCGGACATGGGTGGGACCGTGATTGACGCCTTTCAATAGCGTCACCACCTCAGCGTCCTCGCCACGGCACTCCACGCCCACCGCGCCCTGACCGATGGCGGGTAGGACGGTATCGATTTCCAAAATTTGGGTCAGACGATGCCGATATCCGATGCGTTCCAGACCAGCCAGGGCCACGATCAGGCCATCCACCTCACCAGTGTCCAGCTTTTTCAAACGCGTGTTCAGATTGCCGCGGATCGGCGCCAGGTTCCAGCGAGGGAATTTTCGAGTCAAAAGGGCCCGACGCCGAACCGAACTGGAACCCACCTTAGCGCGGGGCCGCAGGTCCGAGGCGGTTTCCCCCACGCGGCAAACCACGGCGTCACGCGGGTCGTCCCGTTCCAGCATGCAGGGAATCACCAAACCGCCCGGCAGATCCTCGTTGCCCGGCACGTCTTTCATGGAATGCATGGCCAGGTCGATCTCACCGTCGAGCAACGCCCTTTCGATTTCTTTGACAAAAGCGTCGCCCTTCCCGCCGCGCGTCCGCAAATCCCCCATCCACCGGTCGCCGGTGGTGACCATGGGAACAATTTTGATGTCCAGCGCGGCCTGATGCTTTTGCAAGGCCTCCACCACGCGTTTGGTTTGAGCCATCGCCATCGGGCTCTTCCTGGTTCCGATCTTCAATTTGCGGGTCAACGATTCCCCCTGTAGGACCATGAGATGCGCGGCGCCGATTCATGGCGCACACGGGAGTCGGGCGTCACCGCACTCTACCCAATCCCATCGATGAAAACAAGCATGTGAATCGCAACCGATCCCTTCTCGACCGTCTGGCCGGAACTAAATGGATGACCGTTGAAACCGGGTGGTGGTAGTATTGCGGGATCTTGGCCGAACCCGCCAAGACCCTAGCCATAGGGAATCCGAATCGAGAGGATTATCGAGTTGAGCAGCAGTCCGGATGTAGCCAAGAACGAGGCGCAGGAAGCTTCGGGAGCGCCTCTCCCCCGACCGAAAAATTTTATCCGTGCGATTGTGGAAGAGGACCTGAAATCCGATCGCTACCAGGGCCGCGTCGTCACCCGCTTCCCTCCCGAACCCAACGGCTACCTCCACATCGGCCATGCAAAATCGATCTGTCTCAATTTCGGCCTGGCGCGCGGTCAGCGGGTTCGCCAGAGCGTGCGCCAGGCCGAGCATCGAGCCGAGGCAGACGGCGGCCAGCGCGACCGGGAACACGAGCAGGAGCCCCCAGCCGCTCGCGACGCGGGCGCGGCGATACTCCGTGCTCGCGCCGTCCGTCCGGAGCCTCCGCCACC
>JBGTRP010000675.1:0-4447 GCA_041940685.1 Acanthopleuribacteraceae bacterium | reverse complement strand
AGAGCGAAGATCTCGCTCCGCCCCGGACTCCCGGTCGAGCTCCGCGTGCCCTCCGGCGCCGAGATCCCCGAGTCTCCCGGCTACCTGCGGGTGAAGCTGAGCTTGGAAGGAGGCTTCCGGAACCACTCGCTCGGGCTCGACGGCCCCAGCTTCGACCGTTTACTCCAAATGCTGGTTCAAGCCCATGCGGCGGGGGTAGAGGGCCAATCCTTGAGAGAAGCGTTTCCCGAGGAGATGTTGCAGTACGCGGATGTGGCCCAATGGTTACATGACTTATTGCAAGCCGAGGATGCAGCCACCGGTACGGCCCATTGGCAACATTGCCTGAATCTCGCTGACCGCCTGCAGAATTTGGCGCTGGAAAAGCACCGGCCGGAACGGGAAGGCCACACGCTTGCCAAATGGGAGTTCGACATTCCGGAACCGTTGGCGCGGGCGCTTCGAGACCTGGCCACGAGCCGGCAATCCCGGGTTGGCGCCCTGGTCTTGGCGGGCTGGCAACTCTGGATCTGCCACCATTTGGGTTGGGCGGAGACGGCCCTGGGCGTCACGGGAAACGGGCGCAATTACGACGAGTTGGCGGATGTCATCGGCCCGCTGTCCAAAGAGCTGCCGCTAGTCCTTGACCCCTCAGACCTGGCGGAGGCCTCTTTCTGGCAATGGGTCGCTACGATGGAAACTTCGGTAGCGCGGATGGAGCGGTGGCAGGAATACTATCAATGGCAGGCCTTCCAACCGACAGCCGAGGCGGGTTCAAACCGGTCGGGTCCCGGTTATCTGCTCTACGCCTTCGAGAACCTGGTCTATAAAAGCAATGTCCATGGCGCGGGCGTTGGTTTCCAGATGGAAAGGCGTTTCGCACAAATCGATCATTATAAGTTGAAGCTCCTCTGTCACGATGGCCCTTGTGAAAAGCTTTCCCTGGAGTTTTCCTATGACGCGGACTCCTATGAGGAGGGGTGGATGCCCATCATCGGCGACCAAATCCTCACCCTGCTGCGGGAAGCGGCCCAATCTCCGGATGAACGCGCGGCTCGATTGAGCTTGCTTAGCGAGAAAGAACGGCATGCGATTATGAACCGCTTCAACGACACGCAAAGGCCTTTCCCCGGCGGTCAAACCCTTCACCAAAGCTTTGCGGCTAGGTTGAAGGGCGAGGCCAAGGAATTTGCACTCATTCACGAGACAGAAGAGGGCGAGGCGCGCTTTGCCCTCGCGGATGTGGCGCGCATGGCTCGGGCATGGTCGGCCGAGCTCGCGCGGGAGGGAGTGCGGCCGGGAGCGGTGGTTGGTATTTGCCTACACCGCTCACCACAAACCCTGATCGCCATACTTGCGGTGCTTGGCGCGGGCGCGGCCTACCTTCCCTTGGAGCCCGGCACGCCAGAAAAGCGCCTGGCCTTTATGCTGGAAGACAGCGGGGCCAAGGCGCTGCTGACCCATTCCACCCTGTTGGATCGTCTTCCCGTCCAATCCATTCCGGCACTATGCATGAATCGGCGACGGCCCACATCCGAAGGCAACCCGGGCCCAACCACCGATCCATCCGTGGTGGACCCGGATTTCCCGGCCTATATCATTTACACCTCCGGCTCCACCGGATATCCCAAGGGTTGTTTGGTGACCCATCGCTCCGCCATGAACTACCTGATTTGGGCTCGTGACCACTACGGCCTGAGCGTCAATCCGGGCTATTTCGCTTTCTTCACCTCACTCTCCTTCGATTTCACGCTCACCTCCCTATTCGGCGCGCTTCTTTTCGGCCGGGGACTGCATGTATATGCTCATGAAAAGGATGTGCTGGCCATATTGCGTCATGGGTTCAGTCCAACGACCCCCATCGACACCCTCAAGCTCACCCCCGCCCATCTGGGCCTGCTGGAGCACCTGGACCCGGTGGAAAGCAATGTCAAAACGGTCATCTTGGGCGGGGAAGCGCTGACCTCGCAACAGGTGGCGAGCCTCCGGAAAATCGCGCCGCATGCGGCCGTTTTCAATGAATACGGACCAACGGAGGCCACCGTGGGTTGTGTATGCGCAAATATCGAAACCGAGTCGCCGCCGGTTCCCATTGGTTTTCCCATCGCCAATTGCCAGGCTTTTGTGTTGGACCATTGGGACCGCCAAACGCCGCGAGGCATCGCGGGAGAGCTTGTTTTGGCCGGCGCTGGCCTGGCCATTGGTTACGCCAACCGGCCGGATTGGACGGCCGCGCGCTTTCTGCCCGCATCCTTCGGTATGGGCGCGCGCCTCTATCGCAGTGGCGATCTCGCCCGCCGCATGGCGCGGGGCGAGCTCGTCTATTTGGGAAGGAATGATCATCAAATCAAAATCCGCGGATTTCGCGTCGAGCCCGATGAAGTGGCGGCCAGCCTTTTAGACGTGGATTGGATACGGGAAGCGGCCGTCATCGCGCGCGAGGATGCTCCCGGAGAGATGCGCCTGTTGTCCTATTTGGTTTGCTCGGAAAAGCCTGAGCGCCCCGAGGAAGCTCTGTTGCAACACCTGAGCGCCAGGCTGCCGGATTACATGATTCCAGCCGCGTTCCTGTTCCTGGACGCCCTGCCGCTCACGGCGCATGGCAAGCTGGACCGGGCGGCCCTTCCCTCCCCCGAAAAGTTGAGGCGCGGTCTGAACAGCCGCTATATCGCGCCCCGTGACGCGGTGGAAAGGGAATTGGTCCAAATTTGGGAGGGCGTGCTGAAACGGTATCCCATCGGCATTCGCGATACTTTCTTCGAATTGGGCGGGCATTCCCTCCTGGCCGTGCAGATCATGAGCCGAATTCAGGAGCGTTTGGATCTCACCATCCCCCTGGCGTTGCTGTTTCAAAGCCCGACCATCGAGGAGTTGGCCACCAATCTTCGAAGACAGGATGTCGCTCCCGATTGGCGCCCAATGGTTCCCATTCAACCGCGAGGCTCCCGGCCACCATTGTTCCTGATGCCGGGCGCGGGCGGCAACGTGGTGTATTTCCACCACCTGGCCAGGCGCCTTGGCTCGGATCAGCCTCTTTACGGTCTGCAATCCGTGGGCTTGGACGGCCACACCGAACCCCTGACCGATGTAGGCGCAATAGCCGCGCTGTATATCGAAAAAATTCGAGAGATCCAACCGAGGGGACCCTACTTCTTGGGCGGGCATAGTTTTGGGGCTCGAGTCGCCAGCGAAATGGTGGCTCGGCTCACCGATTCCGGAGAGGAGGTCGCCTTTCTTGCCGTCTTCGACACCACCGCTCCGGTTTTTGCGCTTGAGTTGTTGGGTTTGGACTGGGACGACACCCAATGGATGGTGCAGATTTCCATGGAAATCGAGCATTTCCTGGGCAAAAAGCTCGGCATTACTCGGGAGTTGCTGAGTTCGCTCTCAGAGGAGGAACAATTGGACCTCTTGGTAGAACGGCTGAAAGCGGCGGACTGGTGGCCCGCCGCCGCGGATCCCATTCAAATTCGCGGGTTCATGCGGGTGTACAAGTCCAACCGTCAGACCCAATACGTCACCGAGGGAAAACCTACCCCGGCCAAGATCGCCCTTTTCCGAGCCGAGAAATCCGATGAAGACGACGAGGAGCTCAACCCGGGCATGGTCGCGGCGCGCCGGGCGCCAGATTGGGGCTGGGCCTCGTTCTCGGATCAGCCGGTAACGATCCGCGATGTGCCGGGAGATCATGTAACCATGATGACCGATCCTCATGTCCAGCATCTTGCAGAAGCCCTGAAAGAATGCCTGGACAACCTTTGATGTGAGGCGAAGGCGCATGAGTGAAGAAAACCCTACTTGAGCCCGAAGCCTCCAGGGAGTAAGGCCGGTTCCAGGATAGAACCCAGCAAAAAGCCCCGATTTGGTGACTTTTTTCCGAATCCCGCTCAATCCTTGCGGAAAAATAGCCACACCAAGATCAGAATATGGTACAAGGGTATCTTCAAATCATTCCCATACGGACGAACATCGATATTTGGAGGTATCATTTTGAATAAAGCAGATTTGGTGAACGCGGTGGCTAATGATAGTGGGCTTTCCAAGGTGGAGGCGACGAGGGTGCTGGAAGGTTTTGTAAACGCGGCCTCGGACGAACTGACGGATGGCGGCAAGATTACCCTGGTGGGTTTTGGAACATTTTCGGTCGTGGTGAGAGCCGCTCGGGTTGCCCGCAACCCCAGAACGAATCAAGAGATTGATATTCCAGCGAAAAAAGTTGTCAAGTTCAAGGCTTCCCAAGTATTGACGGATTCTCTGAACTAAGTCACTTCCCGACCCTCCACCGTCAGCGCGTCCTTTCGCAAATCGACCGAAGACCGGACGGTGGAGGCGTATCCAGACAGCTTCCCCATCACGGAGCATCAATGAGCCGCTGAAGAGAGTTGCCTCTCTTTCTGACTTTTGGCTGAAAGCAGGATTTTTTCAGGCCAGCGGAACTGTTGACCATGCAACGGCGATGTTTAGCGAT
>JBGTRP010000674.1:0-4465 GCA_041940685.1 Acanthopleuribacteraceae bacterium | reverse complement strand
CCGGTCACCGTCTTGGAACCGCTGAAATCGAAAGCTCGATTAACGCCCATCCTTTCGTCGCGGAATCCGCGGTGGTCGGCTTTCCCCATGATATCAAGGGCGTTGGTATTTTCGCTTTTGTCATCATCAACAAGGAGTCGGCCCAATTGCCGGCAACCGAAATTCACGAACAAATCAGAGGCCAGGTGGCAAAGGATATCGGCAAAATCGCGCGGCCTGATAAGATCCTGGTCAGCCCCGGCTTGCCCAAAACGCGATCGGGCAAGATTATGCGGCGAATTCTGAGAAAAATCGCCCAAGGCGAATACCAGGACATGGGAAATGTCACTACCTTGGCCGACCCGGGCGTGGTCAATGGCCTGATCGAAGCCCATCGAGCCTCTTTGAAAGGCTGATGTCTCCAATCGTTTCGGCGATCGGGGACCTGTTTCCTCCCTGGTCTTCGGGGCGGACCAAGCTAACACAGCCTTAAATCCGACTCTTCATTTAATTCCGGGTTACGCATGCCGGCTGAAAGCGTCGGCGCCACTCTCCGCGGGGGTGTGGCGCCGTCCCATTCAATGGCCGATCAAAACCCTGGTTCCATGGGGTCTCGGTCCGAACGAGACCGGGAGGACCGGAGCAGGAGATGGGGAATCGGCCGGTTTGGACGAACGATGGCCTTGTTAGCCGGGATCGTGCGTGGAATTGGGTTTTGGTGGTACCATGAGGTCCAGGGCCCGCCGCGCCTTCTGGTCGGCGCTATGGGCTCATTCATGGATTAGGAGATCGCCAAAGCATTTAAGAATGGAATCCCTGGGTGCGCTTCCTCCAGATTTCACGAGCTTAATCCGTTCTTAAGCCATGAATCGGTACCCTAATGGTGTTGTGGAACAAAATAAAATTCAATTTTGGTTTACTTATCAGATATTATTAAAAAATTGCTAGAGTTGGTATCTTTTACTTTTTGCTCTCAGATTTCCCTCTCCTACCAATCCTCAAGATTTCAAAACGGCTATGACTGGATGTTCTCCTAGGAAAAAAAAGATTTTTCTTTGTTTGGCCATTGGGTTTCTTTGGATAGGGACCCCCTTCACTTCTGTTCGGGCGCAGTACGGTGAGTTTGATCGATTATCGGTGGAAGACGGGCTTTCTCAAGGTTTCGTGAACTGCATCTTGCAGGATCGGAAGGGTTTCCTTTGGTTTGGCACACAAAACGGCCTGAACCGCTATGACGGAAAAACCTTTAAGGTATACCGGCACAACCCGTTTAACCCGGAGACGCTTTCCGATAACTGGATATTGTCACTGTACGAGGATCGGTTCGGCAGACTTTGGGTGGGCACCTACAATCGAGGCCTCAATTGTTTCGACCCGGAAACGGAAAAAAATATTCGCCTGGTGCATGACCCCAACCGGCCCGACAGTTTGTCCAACGACCAGGTTTGGGCCCTCGAAGCCGATCGCTACGACAACTTATGGGTAGGCACCTTGGACGGTTTGAACCGCCTGAGCCTTACGGAGAATCTCGGGGTTGAGAATCAGATCTCCTTTACTCGGTTTCGTTTTGACGAGAACGAGCCCAATGGCATCAGTCACAACGCGATCAATGGGATATTGGAGGACAGCTCCGGCGCGCTTTGGATCGTCACGGAGGGTGGGGGGCTCAACCGCTACCTGCATGAATCGCAATCCTTTCTGCATTACCGCCATGACCCGGAGAACTCCAGATCCCTGCTCCATGACAAGGCGCGGGCCATAGTGGAGGACGGATTTGGTTTTCTTTGGATCGGGACCAGAGGCGGGTTGAGCCGCTTTGAGCCCGAGTCGGGAACTTTCGAGCATTTCCGCCATGACCCCAATGATCCCTCCAGCTTGAGCCAGGATCTCGTACAAGCCTTGGGCATTGACGGTGACGGGCGTTTGTGGGTGGGTAGCTATAACCAAGGTCTCAACCTGTTGAATCGCGGCCAGGGTAGCTTCAGCCGCTATACCGAAAGCTCCTATCACCTTTTTGAACTTGCCTCGGATTGGGTTCGCTGTATTTATCAGGACCGTTCCGGATTGCTCTGGATTGGGACAAGCCGAGGCGTGAGCAAATACCGTGGACGTCCCAAGGAGTTTTCCCATTACCGGCACGAGCCGCGCACGGCCAATAGCCTGAGCCACAATTTGGTGCAAAGTATCTTCGTGGAATGGAATGACACGGTATGGATCGGCACCTGGGGCGGGGGGCTCAATCGGCTTCAGCGCGGTATGAACCTCTACCGGCATTACCGTTTCGATCCCAACCGAAAAGACTCCATATCAAGCGATGTGGTCACCGCGATCACCCAAGACCGCGAGGGCAGGCTTTGGGTGGGTACGGCCCACGGTCTGAACAGCTTTGACAAGATCAGCGAAACCTTTCGCCGTTATTACTTGGATGGGCCGGATTCAAAATTTAACAACATCTCCACTATTTTTGAGGACATGGAGGGTTATCTGTGGATCGGCACCTGGGGTGGTGGGCTGCATCGGGTGTCTGTTGGTTCGGACGGCGCCCTGAGTCGGGAGAGCTACGCCTACGACGGGCAGCCCGCGGAAATGAGTCAGGATCAAATCAGTTGTATCCTCCAGGAGCGAACGGGACGCCTTTGGGTTGGCACCTCGGGTTCGGGGATCTATTCCCTTTATCCGGATGAGAAACAGCCGGGCGGTTATCGAATTCGTGTTTTCGGCAATGATCCCGATGATCGCAATTCATTGAGCAGCAATCAGGTGGAGGCGCTCTACGATGATGGAAACGGGTTGTGGGTGGCCACGCTTGGAGGAGGGCTGAACTACCTCGAAAAGGAAAGTGGGTCGAGCCGTCACTTTTCCGAGGCGGAGGGGCTTCCCAGCGATGTGGTGCGTGGCATTCTCGACGATGATCGTGGGAACCTTTGGCTGAGCACCAATCGCGGTTTGTGCAAGTTCAATCCATCAACTGGCGAGTTTCGCACCTATGATGTTCGAGACGGCCTGCAGGGAAACGAGTTCGGCAGAGCCTACTTCAAATCCGCGCGGGACGAGTTTTTCGTGGGCGGCTCCAATGGCGTCAATAGTTTTTTCCCCAATCTCATCAAGGACAACCCCAATGTTCCTCCGGTGGTGATCACGAGCTTCAAAAAGTTCAACAAGGAGTTCTGGGTTGGCAAGAACATTTCGGCGGTGACCGCGCTGGAGCTCGGCTACAAGGATCGTGTAGTCTCTTTTGAATTTGCCGCTTTGGACTTTACGGTTCCGGAAAAAAACCAATACGCCTACAAGCTGGAGGGTTTTGACGACGACTGGAACTATTTGGGAACGCGCCCCTTCGTAACCTTCTTCAATCTTGACGCGGGGAATTATACGCTTGCCGTGCGCGGCTCCAACAATGACGGCATTTGGAACGAGGAAGGGGCCTCGCTCAAGATCGTCGTAGTGCCTCCGCCCTTTCAGACCTGGTGGGCCTACAGCCTCTACGCGCTCACCGGCTTTGCATTGCTGCTCGGTTTCATTAGGCTTCAAACCAAGAAACTGGAAAAAGAGCGCTTCATAGGCGAGCAACTGAAGCGGGCCAACGAGCAATTGACGCTTTCCGACAAAATTAAAGATGAATTCCTGGCCAACACCTCTCATGAACTGCGGACGCCCTTGAATGCCATGATCGGTATCGCCGATTCCATGATTGACGGCGCGGTTGGTCCCTTGAGCCATTCCCAAACCGCCAACCCCTCCATGATCGTATCCAGCGGAATGCGGCTTTCCAACCTCGTCAATGACATCCTTGATTTCAGCAAACTGCGGCGCAGTGGGATTTCCCTTAAGAAGCGGCGGGTGGATCTGCATGCGCTGACTGATGGGTCGCGCCATCCGGACGCTGTATCATTCGGCGCCAGTTACATTCAATGGACTGATTCAATGTTGCCCTCCGCTTCAGGTGTTTCGCGGACGTTGCTGTTCGCATCGGCCTTTTTCTCTGCATTTGCCGCCAATGCGGCGTCGACATCTCCAGTTTCGCTGACCAACGCGGCCGAGAGCGCCTCGCTGATCGAGACCCGGCATTCCAGTAGCGACGGTGCCGCTGTGACCTCGATGAAGACGCAGCACTTCGCCAACGAGGAAATGTCGGTGAGCTGGGACGACCAGCAGGTGCTGGTGCTTTGCAAGGAGGCGGCGTACCTGCAGATTCCCCCTGCCAAGCTCAAGGCCGCTGCGTTGAGCACCGAGCAGCGGCAGATGATCGCCAAAGGCGACAATCAAGGCATCCGGATCGTCGCGGTGCAGGGCACCGGGCTGCTGTTCTCCTGCGAGCTGGCCCCGCAGTTCAAGTGTTATGGCGCCAACTCCACCGAGGAATGGCTGGAGGCGATCCGCATGCACCTGGCCGATCCGGACGCCAGCTGCCCGGTGCGGTTTGCCACCACGCAGCCGACGCAGGCGCTGGGAATGATGAACGGCCAGTTTCTCAACGAGCAGGCGG
>JBGTRP010000673.1:0-4466 GCA_041940685.1 Acanthopleuribacteraceae bacterium | reverse complement strand
CCCGCTGCCTCACTACAAGTAGCGGCGATGTAATTCACGATACCATTCCTTAATCGAGGACCCTTCCAAAAACGGAATTACCCGCCACGAGGGGCGAGAACAAAACAGAAAAGGGAATCATTTATTTGCTCCTTTTTCCTCACCCGCTTCTAGAACTGCGCAAGTTAAAACACTTTCGTTTCTGGGTAGGCCGGTAAGTGAAGGAAGCTGACCTTCAAGCCCGCACCTTGCGATTTGGAAATGTCGTCCCGGCATTCCAGGCTTTGCGCCATAGTGAAATCCAAAATCCCCAGGGCCACCGGGCGTCTATTACCGAGCATTCTCAACAACTCCAAGAAAAGAGCACGGAGCCCAGGTTCTAGCCGGGCAAACCATCGAGAAACCTACCGCGAGGTCTTGCCAAAACCCCGCACAACGCAATTACAGGAGGAATCTCATGGAAAGGCTTTCTAGAAATCTGTTTCACGATCCTCAAATCGAGGGAAAACCATCGAAGGTCGCCGGACTGCAAGGGATCAATTGCACCACGAATGCCGCCTTTTCACGGTGTATCGCGAGTTGGAACCCGACCGACTGGACCTTTGACCCGCCCTATTGACCGACCGCAATCCGCGAGGCGCGCGCCGTCGCGCGCCTCGTGACAAGGTTCCCGGGGTGTGAGGGGCCGGCTCGCAATTGTTTCCTTGCCAACCGCCCCCGGCTTTCATGCCCGCCTTTTTCAGCCCGTTTGACATCCGAATCCTTTTCTTTGGAGCGCCCATCGTGATCGCCGTATTTGCCATGCAATTTACCGATGATTCCACCATCCGGGTGATGGAGTGGATCAAAAAACTGGGGGGCTGCTGTGTTCGCATCAATGCCGAACAAATTCCGGAAATGGGATTGGGCGTGGATCCGGGAGGAGACCCGAACACGACCTTCATTCTCAAGGGAGGCAAACGCGTGGCTCTCCCCCAAATTCGATCGGTCTGGTTCCGCCGCTCGGCTCCCATCCCCATGCCCGCGGTGGACGCCATCACCGATGAGAAGCTGCGAGAGACCGCGGACCGCCATATGAAGCAGGAAATGAGGGCCGTCCTGACGGGACTTTACCGAGCCCTGGACCACGCCCACTGGCTCTCTCATCCGGACACCGCCCGCACCAACAAGTTCCACATGCTGCGCCATGCGCATGCGCGTGGCGTGGATATTCCCAAAACCCTGATTACCAACGACAAGCGCACCCTGGCGGAATTCCGGGAAAAACATGGCGAGATCATCCTCAAATGCGTCTCGGACCCGGACATCTTTACCTCCGGGGACGAGCTCTACTCCATGTTTACCAACGTTTTTGAAAAAGAGCACATCGACAGCCTGCCGGATCGCTTTTTCCCCGTTCTGGTGCAGCAAAAAATTGAGAAAGCCTGGGAGATCCGCAGCTTTTTTTTGGATGGCGCATTCTACAGCATGGCCATCTTCTCCCAGGACAATACAAAGACCGCGGTCGATTTCCGTCACTACGATTTCGAGAACCCCAACCGCACCGTGCCCTTCCTGCTCGGCGAGGAGTTGGAAGCCAAACTGGCCGCGCTGATGGGCGATCTTTCGCTCAACACCGGATCCTTCGATCTGATTCGGGGCGTGGACGGCCGCACCTATTTTCTGGAGGTCAACCCCGTGGGGATGTTCGGGATGGTAGGCCTGCCCTGCAACATGCATCTGCGCAAAAAGATAGCTGAATATTTAATTGCAAAGGATCGTCCATGAGTTTTCAAAAGAAACCATCCATATTCGAGCAAATCGACGACGCGCTTTTCGAGCGCTGGCCGCCCCTCTACCGTTTGATGGAAACGGGCTCCAACCTGGAAGCAGAGGTGACTACCTGCGACTATTACGAAACCAGCATGACCCTCTCGGGGTTCCACCGACCCATAAGCCGCGTGCTGCCCGACCCCGAAACGGAAGCCTCGGAATGAAGGCGCCTGTTTTTGTGCTGTTCGCCAATTGTATTCCCGTTCGCGGGGCGCGGCGAAGTTTGCTCTGCGACCTGCAAACGGGTCGCATGAAACTGATCCCCAACAGCCTTTTCGACCTGCTGACGCGCTACAAGGGCCAAACCGCGGAGGCGATCAAGACCGCCCACGACCATCAATTTGACGAGGATATCGACGAATATTACGCCTTCCTGACCGCCAACGGCTGGGGCTTCTGGAGCGAAGAACCCGAGGCCTTTCCCGAAATTGAGCTGGACTACGATATTCCCGAGCTGATTTCCCATGCCGTGATCGACACGGACGCCCAATCCGAGCACGACTATGTCGCCATGATCGACCAGTTGGAAGATCTCGGCTGCAAGCATATCGAGTTCCGTTTTTTTGACCCCGCGCCCTTGCGGACGCTCGAATCCCTGGCCGGGACCACCGAGGGCCGCCGCTTACAGGGCATCGAGATCCTGACGCCCTACACCCAAGAGGTCGCCGACTCGGAGTTCATGAGCGAGTGGTGCCGCCGCTTTCCACGCATCGTTCGCCTGGCCCTCACCGGCGCCCCCGCCTTTCACATGCACCATACCTCGCCCAACACCAAAAGGATGGGCCTGTTGGTTTACCATCCCGCGGTCATTGATTCTCATCACTGCTGCGGCGTGGTGGATAAGATGTATTTTACGGTCAGCGTGGAGGCCTTTACCGAGGCCATGCACTACAACTCCTGCCTCAACCGGAAAATTTCCGTGGACGCGCGCGGCGACATCCGCAATTGCCCCTCCATGGACACCGGCTATGGTCGCTTTGGTGAAACCAGTTTTCAGGAGGCCATGCATCAACCGGGGTTTCAAGACATTTGGGCGGTCACCAAGGATCAGGTGGAGATCTGCCGAGATTGCGAGTTCCGCTATGTCTGCACCGATTGCCGCGCCTTCACCCAAGATGGCGATGCGCCCTACCGCAAACCCGCCCGCTGCGGCTACGACCCCTACACCGCCACCTGGCGGCAACCCTCGGAGGCCTCATTTCCGGTGTAAACCCTAGCCGTCTTCCTGCGGCCCCACGGATAAGCGTTCCCCTTCCAAGATTATGACATTGAAAACGATTGGCTTACATTTGGGCTAGTCCACATTGGGAGGCGGATCTTGGCTTTCCTCGCCAGTTTGTTCGGGACCAATTCCACAGGGAGAATCCTGAGCAAACGACAAAAGCTCTTGAAGCCTTTGGTCTTGTTTTTCATCTATCTGCTTCACAATTGAAGCTTCTAGGGTGGAGTAGCTTTTTCCTTCGCATCTCCGCAGCATCAGTAGATTGATAAAGGTGTAATACAGCTTGTTTTGATCGCCCGATTGATTGATCAAAACCTGAGCTTCCACGGTTTTTAAAAATCCGGCTTCCAATTGCCCGGTCAGAATCGAATAAAAACCTATGGCAACCAAGGCATTGGATACCTCGTCCAGGTGGTTGACCTCTTTATAAGCCTCGTAATAGCGGTAGCTAATTTCAAGGCCGCGTTGGTAATCCTTCTCATGAAAGGCCAAATCGGCCTGAAGGTGATAAATCTCACCCGGGTTCACGCCCGCCCTTTCATTGACGACCATCGCTTCTTGAATAAACATTTCCGCTTGGGATAGTTCCCCGCTCTCCATTGCCAGGACGGCAAGCGCGCAATAAGCTCGAAAAAGATTGGCCGGTCTGTCCAGTCTTTCAAAAATATCCAAGGCTTTTCCGAACCAATCATGAGCATTCTTGTAGAAACCTGTTCTGGTTTTGATTTTGGCGAGAAGAAAATAACAGTTGCCCCTGGTAACCTCGGGGGTTCTTTTGCTCCTGATTAATTGGTGGCAGTCCTGTTCCGCTCCCGCAAAATCGCCAATCGTGTATTTGGTCCAAGCTTTTCCAAAGGCGGCTACCGGATCACGGCGATAAAAGGTTTCCGTGGAGTTGAAATAATCAAGCGCGGCTTTTGGACCACTTTCCCTAAAGACCCTCGTCCCTTCGGGATAGAGAGCGAACATGAACCCAACGGCCAGCAGCCCGATCCCCAAAATTACCGCCAGGGAAACCCGCGCTTTCCTGGGCAATAGCTTTCCCCACCATGCGGGTTTCTTGAGAGCCAGGGCTTCTTCCTCCCTTTTATGGAGAAAGGCCTGCTTTGCTTTCTCGATGGCCCGGATCTCGTGTTCCTCGAAATAATAGGCCGCAATCGCGTCTTTCCAGCGCCAGCCATACCAGGCCTGCTGGGGAGGAACGCCCAACGCAACGAACAGTTCATCTTCCTTTTTGGGCAGATGCTGCGCGGCCAGCCGGTTCATGGCCATCCGAACCTTGCTTTTGACATCGTCCAGGGTATCCCGCTTTTCCCAATATTCTCTCTTCGTGAGCAGACCCTGCTCCAGGGCGTTTTCCACCACGGTGATAGCGGAGTAAGTTTTCTCCATCTCCAAGGCTCTGATCAAATCAGAGTACTTCATGGGGCGGCCACGACCGGTCATCACCTTC
>JBGTRP010000672.1:0-4476 GCA_041940685.1 Acanthopleuribacteraceae bacterium | reverse complement strand
TCCTCACCCAGGAAAAGATTTCCGACTTGGCCGCCCGCTTGCCCAGGGTTTTTTTGCGGGTGCATAAATCCTACATCGTGCCCGCGCGCGGGATCGAGCTCATCGAGGGCGATGCGTTGCGGGTCGGCGGCAAACAAATCCCCATCGGCCGCGTCTACAAACCCAATATCGCGAAATTGCTGAGCAGGGACGAATCCTGAAAGAGGGCCCGCCTGACCGAATGCGCCGGCGCGGTTTGCCGCATCCAATTGCCTCCATCCGTGCGGGCCTTCAGGAGAAGCTCAGTTGTGAGCGGGCATGGCGGCTCAGGGGCAGGCGGGTCTTCTCGGGGTCGTTGAGCTGCACGTAATGGCCGCCTTGCAGCCTTTTCCCGATCTCATCCACGTAGCGTTCATTGACCAGTACGGACCGGTGAATGCGCAGGAAGCAGTGGCCGGCGAGCTCCTCTGCCAGGCTGTTCAGCGATTGGGAGATCAGGTATCGCTGTTGCGCGGTAACCAATTCCACGTACTTGTCGCCCGCCTGGAAGTAGAGGATATCCGCAGGGTCGATCAGCTTGAAGCGGTCGCCCAATTTCACCTGTACGCGGGCCGGCTTGGGTTTGGGTAATGCGGATTTCAGGCTTTCGAGCGCTTTTTGTAAGGCATCGGCCTGGCCCAACATGGAGTCCAATTTCGACAGGGCCTTGGCCAGGCGGTCCGGGTGAATGGGCTTGAGAAGGTAATCCAGCGCATGGGTTTCAAAGGCCTTGAGCGCATATTCGTCATAGGCGGTGGTGAAGATGACCAGCGGTGGGGATTTCAATGATTGGAGCACCTGAAAGCCATCCATGGCGCCCAGGTGGATATCCAGGAAGATCAAATCCGGTTGGAGGCGTTCGATTTTGCCAATCGCCTCCGCGCCATCCTGGGCCGTGTCGATGACCTCTACCCGGTTGGCATGTGGCCTCAATTGGCGGGCGAGCCGCTCCAGGGCAAGCGCTTCGTCATCGACCAACAATGTCTTGAAAATAGCCATTTACGTCACTTCACCCGCGTCCGTGTTCGAAAGCGCCTCTTTTTCCGCCGGCCATTGTGGCAGATACATCTCCACACGCGGTCCGCGTCTTTGGGTTATTTTAAAGGAATACGCCTCTCCGTAGAGCAGATCCAAGCGCTCGGTAACCGCGCTCAAACCGAAGCCCTTGACAATTCCGCCGTGGCCGGGACCGCCGCCATCATCCTCGATTCGAATGCGGCAACCCGCTTCCACCCGGCGGCAACACAGGGAGAGGCGCCCGCCCTTTTCCTGCTTGGCGATGCCGTGGATTACCGCGTTTTCCACGATTGGCTGCAGCAGCAGGCCGGGTAGGCGGAAGTCGGCCAAGCCGGAATCGACGGCGATTTCATAAACCAACTTGTCTCCCAGCCGGATCTTTTCGATTTCCAGATAGGAACGGATAAAGGCCAACTCCTCCTCCAGGGCGACCATTTCCACATTGCTCGCGTTGAGGGTGTAGCGGAAGAGATGGGCCAGTTTTTGCACCATTTTTTCAGCGTTTTCCGGGTGGAGCGGGATCAGGCTGGCGATGGAGTTGAGGGTGTTGAATAGGAAATGGGGGTTGAGCTTGGCGCGCAAGGCCTCCAGCTCCGCCTTGGTTTTCAACTGCAGGAGACGCTGCGCGTCGAGCTCCTTTTGATGGAGTCGCAGCATGGTTTTGCTCAGCTTGCGCCAAAGGTTGACAATTAGAATGGGAGAAATGCCCAGCAGGGTTGCCAGCGCCCCCATTTTCAACGCGAACCCCATGACCGTGCTGGAAACCTGGAAACCGAACAGGGCCTCGTTCAATTGCCAGCCCACGTACCCCCCGAGCGGGCCGCCAATCATCAGCAGGATGCCGACCCCCAGCAGGGATCGGAAGCGGAAGGGAATGGTAAACCCAGGAAAGGCAAAGGACAGCAACAGAAATACCGCGCAGGATATGCTGCCGGCCATCACCAGGTTGCGCATGATTTCCAGGCCCCAAATGCGCCAGTTAGGCGTGTAGTCCAACACGGAAAACAGGGCGGCGGTAAGCAGGGTGTAGAAAAGCAGAATGCGCAGGTCCCGCCAGCGAAGGGCGGCGCGTGCTCGGTCGATCAGCCATGTTCCAAATGCGGTCATTAAAGTGAAATGCCTTTTCCGGGTGGTTTTGACTATTATCCGTCATGGCGGGGAGCAAGGCCAGCGGGAGGGGCGTCCGGCCGCGAGGCCGATTCCTGACCCAGAGATTTTTGCATGAGCCATGCTTCCCCTCGGCAATCGAACCCTGATCTTTGCGGTGTTTCCCGGGTGAAAGAACCGGACCGAGCCTCGGCGTTCGATTTTCGCGAGCCGGCTAGCGGAAGGCTTCCAGCTTTTCGAGGGCCTCTCGGAAAGATGCGTCCTCGGGATCCAAACGAACCGCCTCGCGGAAAGATTGGCCCGCCCGATCCAGATGCCCCTGGGCCTGGTAGATCATGCCCAATCGCCAGTGCGCGGCGGCCTTGGAGGGGTATCCCGGCCGCGGCTCTAACTCGAGATAGCGCCGCAGACAGGTCGCGCCTCGCTCCAGGTTTTTACCGCTGATAGCGCTGTTCCTCCCCACGCAATACAGCCCGCCCTCGTGATCGGGCTCCAATCTCAAGACCTGTTCGAAAGCACTGGTGGCCGCATCGATGCGCTCCAAGGCCTGAAGGGTTTGCCCCTTTTGGAAATGGGCCGTGAGCGCGTCCGGATCTTGCGCCAGAACGGCGTCATAGGTTTCCAGAGCCCGCAGGTATTCCTTCTCCCCTCGCAGAAAGCCCGCCAGAAGCAGACCGCCCCGAACCGGGTCGCGGGATGCGATTTCCTGGGCTTCGCGCTTGGCTTTCGCCTTGCTACCCCCCGCGAGCGGATGCGCATTGTAACGAAAATAAGCCATGGACTCGCGCGCATCGAGGTTGCTTTCGTCCAACTCAATGGCTTTTTGGTAATGGTTCAAGACGCTTTTGGCCAAACCGCCCTTCTGCATCATGGAGGCGCGTTTGAGTTTTTCCAAATAGGCTTTTCCCAGCCAATGGTGGGTGGTAGAGCTTTTGTTTTCGATTGGTAGAGCTTTTTGGAATAAGGCAATCGCACCCTCCCAGTCCTCCTCCTCAAATGCGATCCGGCCGAGGTAAACAAAAGCCTCGGTTTCCCCCTGATCGGCAAGTCCCTGGAAAGCGAGGCGAGCGGCTTTGGCATCGCCGCTGTCCAGCAAGCGAATTGCCTCCCGCATGGCTTCCTCGTTGGCCAGAGAAATGCCGACACAACAAATCAATATCGAAATTCCTTTCAAGACAAGCCTCCAATAGTGTTTTCCGGTTGTGGGTAGGTCGCTTAGGGTTCCATGACGAGCGCCTCAAGGCTCGTGGGGAACTTCCGGCCAAGGAAGATTTCCTGGTTGGTCGACTGAAGGCTGGTGGCCAAGAACGGATGCGCCTTGGTGCCCGGGTTGCGGTCGTATTTGGGAAAGTTGCTGCCGGAGATTTCGAGACGCAGCCGCTGTCCCTTCTGGATGACCAGGGCCGTATGCCCCATTTTCACCCTTACCTCGTACACCTTTCCCGGTTTCGCCGGCTGGGCGTCTTTTTGGAAACCGGGCGCATACAGACGGCTGATGCCCTCGGTGATAATGCCCGCGTAACCATCCTCGCGCACGAGCACCAGCTTGGCCGTCACATCGGCATTCTCCCCGTCGGTGGCCACAAAAACCCTCGCGCTCACCGGGCCCACCAGCAGAAGGTCGCGCTCAAAGGATTGGGAAGTGTACACCAGCACATCCTCCCGCTTTTCAATCTCACGCTGGTCCCTTATGCCGAGCAGGTCGCCAAAGAAATGAAAATTGGCGCCTCCCAAGCTGGGCGCCGGGTTCATGGGGTCGTAGCGAAAACGATCCTTGCCCAATTCCCTGGCCGGCTGATCCACAAGCCGGCCATCGCCATTGACGGTATTGGCGCCGGTTTCACTGTCTAGAAACCAGGCGCGTGGCCGCGCCGCTTTCGGTGGCCAGTGATCGCCACGCCACCAACGGTTGGCGCCCATGAGGAACAGTTGAACCGGCGGTTCTTGCAGACCTTCGCCCTTTTCTCCCTTCAAGGTTTGGTCGAACCAACGCCGGGAAAGGTCGATCAGCTTTTGCATGCCCAGCGCGGACGCGGGTCCGAAATCCTCGTCACCCGCCGAGGTGTTCCGCGTGTAGTACTGATCGTGATGCCAGGGGCCCACCAGCAAGCGCCGCGGCTGGTTCGAATGGGCGGTCTGCTGGTAGATCTCCAGGGCGGCGTCGCGCACGAAGTCCATCCAGCCGGTGACATGGAATATGGGAATATCGATATTGGCGGCTGACAGATCCTCGTTAAGGCGCAAAAACTTTTCCGGCCGATCCCAAATCTCGTTGTGGACGCCAATCGATCCCAGCGCATCTTTCAAGGGAAGGTAGCGGACGAGCGCTTCGAG
>JBGTRP010000671.1:0-4481 GCA_041940685.1 Acanthopleuribacteraceae bacterium | reverse complement strand
GGCAATCTTCCGGCACCGGATCCATGTGCGCTGGGCGGACTGCGACCCGGCACTGATCGCTTATACCGGGCGCATCCCGAACTTCGCGCTCGAGGCGATCGACGCCTGGTGGCAGGCGCATATCGGCGACGGCTGGTACGAGCTCAACCTCGACCGCAATGTCGGCACGCCCTTCGTGCATATGAGCCTCGACTTCCGCGCACCGGTGACGCCACGGCACATTCTTGCCTGCGAGGTCACGTTACTGAAGCTCGGCGAAAGCTCGGTCAGGTTCCGGGTCGCCGGTTTCCAGGACGGGACCCTCTGCTTCGAGGGCGAGTTCGTCTGCGTGTTCGTAGAAGCGAAGAGTTTTCGCAAGCAGGCCGCACCCGCCGACATCCGGGCGCTGATCGGGCCGCTCGTCGTTTCAAACTAGACTCTCCTGCACCTTGCGAATCGGCGCAATTTATGCATTATAATGCATAAATCTGGGCCCGAGGTGGCAAGACATGGACGAAATTGTCGGCTTCGACGGACGGGCGACACCGCCCGAAACGGCCGCCGGCGAGGAGGCGGCAAACCGGACGCTGCTGGCGCTGGTGGGCGAACGCGTGCGCACGGCGCGGGCGCGCAAGGGGTTGTCGCGGCGCGTGTTGTCGGAAAAGTCGGGCGTGTCGCAGCGCTACCTCGCCCAACTCGAAGGCGGCGAAGGCAACATCTCGATCCTGCTCCTTCGGCGCATCGCCGAGGCGCTCGACCTCAGGATCGAATGGCTAGTCGCTTCCGACGACCCCTGGTCCTCCGATACGGTGACGGTGTCGCGGCTTTTCCAGCGGGCGAACGCCGAGGAGCGGCGGCGGGTGTTGTTTGCCTGGAATGATACCGGGGCCCATTACCCCGGTGCGAAACGGCTGGAGCATTTGTTCGAGGCGCGGGTTCGCCGCATTCCAGAGGCGATCGCCCTACGCGCCGCATGCGAGGGCCGCTCTTGGTCGGGGAGCCGCAATCCCGCGTTGAGCTACCTGGCGCTCGACCAGCGAGTCTCGCACTTGGCCCGCCAACTGGCCGAGCACGGAGTGGGCCCGGAACGCTTCGTGGCGCTTTTGGCGGAACCGGGACGCGATCTGATTACCGGCCTGCTCGCCATCCTGAAAACGGGCGCGGCCTATCTCCCCCTGAATCCCGAAGACCCGCCCCAACGCCTGGCCTGGATGCTGGCCGACTCGGGCGCGGTGCTGGTCCTCGCTCAGGCGAGGCTACGCGGCCGCCTGCCCACTGCCCAGGCCACACTCTGCTTCGAGAATATCAACCCAACCCAGGAACCCTCGTCGAGCCCTGAACCGGCCGGCTCCCGTTCACCGCTGCACCCGGCCTACCTCATCTATACCTCCGGTTCCACGGGCCGACCCAAGGGCGTGGTCATCCCGCATCGCGGCATCGTCAACCGCGTGCTGTGGATGCAACAGGCTTTCCCGCTGGGGGCCACGGACAAGCTGCTGCAAAAAACGCCGCTGGTCTTCGACGCCGCGGGCTGGGAAATCTACGCGCCCCTCTTCGAGGGCGCTCAGGTGGTTTTGGCGGAAACGGGCGGACACCGCGATCCAACCTACCTGGCGCGGGCCATCGATACGCATGGCATTACGCGGCTGCAGGTCGTGCCCACCCTTCTGCGCGCGCTGGTGGAGGACCCCGCCTTTGCCGCCGCTCGGGGATTGCGTTACGTATTCGCGGGCGGCGAAACGCTGCCACCCGAGCTCCAACGCCGCTTTCACCAGGTCTCCCATGCCCGCCTGGTCAATCTCTATGGCCCCACCGAGGTCAGTATCGACGCCAGCTTCGAGCTTCGCGAGGCTAGGCAGATGCGTGAGATGGCGACCATCGGCCGCCCGCTGGGCAATACGCAAATCTTCCTGCTGGACAAAACGCAACGTCCACAACCCATTGGCGCGCCCGGGGAGTTGCATGTGAGCGGATTGGGCCTGGCGCGCGGGTATCGGGGCCGTCCCGCGTTGACGGCCGCGCGTTTTCTGCCCCATCCGCTTGCAAGCCGACCCGGGCGAAGGCTTTATCGCACGGGCGATTTGGCCCGTTTTCTCGAAGATGGCGCGCTTCATTTTTTGGGACGCGTCGATTTTCAGGTCAAGCTGCGCGGGTTCCGTTTGGAACCGGGCGAAATCGAAACCCTGCTGGAGCGACACGCCAGGGTGTCGGAGGCGGTTGTCGCCGTACTGGAGCGCGGTGGCGAATCCCGGCTGGTGGCCTTTGTGCGGCCACGGGATGGGCATTTACCCGATGCGGACGCCCTCAAACGGGAATGGCGCGGCTATTTGGAAGCCCGCCTCCCCGCTTCGATGCTGCCCTCCGCCTGGGTCCTGCTGGAACGCCTGCCCCTCACCGCGAGCGGCAAACCCGATCGGCGCGCGCTCGCGGCCATGGATTGGGAGGCTGATGGCGAGCAGGCGTTCATGGCGCCGCGCACACCCACCGAGGAGGTGCTGGCCGCGATTTGGTGCGAGGTGCTGGAACGCGATTCCGTGGGGTTGCAGGACCACTTTTTTGAAATTGGCGGACACTCCCTTCTGGCCACGCGCGTGTTGTCTCGTGTTCGCGACAGCTTTGCGTTGGAGCCGCCCATCCGTGTTCTGTTTCAACATCCGACGGTCGAAGCGCTCGCGATGGTTATCGAGGAAATGCGCCGGAAACGCGATGGCTGGCAACAGGCGCCGCCATCCCCGCGTCCGGACGCGCCCCACCCCGAGCTTTCCTTCGCCCAACAAAGGCTCTGGTTCCTGGATCGATTGGAGGGGCCCGGCGCCGCCTATAACATTGCCATGGCGCTCCGCTTGGAAGGCTGGTTGGACGTCGCCGCGCTCGAAGCCTGCCTCGCTGAAATTGCCCATCGCCACGAAATCCTGCGCACCAGTTTTCCGGCACGCGGCGGCCGCCCCTGGCAACGCATTCAGCCTACCGGCGCGTCCCCGCTCCCGCTCTTGGATATCCATGACATGGATGGCCAAGCCGGGGAGTTCGCGCGGAATTTGGCGGCGGCGTCGGGGCGTTGGATCTTCGATTTGGAGCGGGGTCCGCTCTGGCGCGCGGCCTTGCTCCGCCTCCATCCAAACGGACATGTGCTTTTCGTAACCATGCACCACATCGTCTCCGATATCTGGTCCACCGGGGTCCTGGTCCGCGAGTTGGCCGTCCTTTACGAGGCTTTCGCGCAAGGCCGGACCTCTCCCCTGCCCGCGTTGACATTGCAATACGCGGATTTCGCCCATTGGCAACGCCATTGGCTGGACGCGCGCGTGCTGAGGCTCCAACTCGATTATTGGCGGCAGCAATTGAAGGGCGCGCCCGAGCTGTTGCGCCTGCCCACGGACCGAGCCCGGCCCGCGCGGCAAAGCTTCCGCGGCGCGAGCCACTCGTTTTCCATCGAGCCCGCCCTTACGGCCGCCCTAAAACGGTTGAGCCGCGAACACGAGGTCACCCTGTTCATGACCATGGCCGCGGGCTTCGGCCTTTTCCTGGCCCATTACAGCGGCCAGTGGGATCTCTGTCTGGGCGCGCCCATCGCCAACCGCAACCGCCGCGAGATCGAGCCGCTGATCGGGTTTTTCGTCAATACGCTGGTGTTGCGTCAGCGCATGGAAGACAATGCCGCTTTTTCCACCTTGCTCACCCGAACGCGGCGCGTGGCCCTGGAGGCTTACGCCCATCAGGACATCCCCTTCGAGCGCGTGGTGGAAGCGCTGCAACCCGAACGAAACCGAGGCTTCAGCCCGCTTTTTCAGGTCATGTTGGTGTTGCAGAATGCGCTGGTTCCGGATCTGAGCCTTCCGGGTTTGCGATTGGAAAAATTTGAATCTCCCCAAGAAACTTCAAAATTCGACCTCACCCTCACCCTGGAGGAGCGGGACGGCGGCCTGGACGCCTCGCTGGAGTACGCGACCGACCTCTTTGAGGCGAGTACGGTAGGGGCAATCGCGGGCTACCTTCAACATCTGCTCCTCACCATTGCGGAGAACCCGCAAAAACGCTTGGCCGAATTGGGGCTCCTGGATGAGACCGAACGCCGCGACCTGTTGCGCTGCCTGGACCGCACGCCCGATGAGGAACCGGAAGGCCCCCATTTCACGAAAGGATTCGCGGCAACCGCGGCCCTTTATCCCCACAGCGCCGCGCTGATTTACCCCGATGAGGGCGACGTCTCCGGCTACCTCGGCTACCATGAGCTGTGGGCGCGGGCGCGATCATTGGCGATCCGCTTGCGCCAAGGCGGCATCGGGCCGGAAATGGCGGTGGGCGTGTGTCTGCCGCCGGTGGCGGAGGCCGCGATCGCTTTCCTGGCTATCCTGGAGGCCGGCGGGGTCTACCTTCCCTTGGACCCGGCTTCTCCACCCGCGAGACTGGCTCATATGCTTGCCGACGCCAATCTCACCACCCTGATCGTGAACCGGAAAACCATCGAGGCCTTTCCCGCCTTCGAGATGAGTTTCCTCGAC
>JBGTRP010000670.1:0-4481 GCA_041940685.1 Acanthopleuribacteraceae bacterium | reverse complement strand
CCCTTTATCGAGCCTTCGCCATGGGCAACCCCTCGCCCTTGTCCGATCCGGAAATTCAATACGCGGACTTCAGCTATTGGCAGCGGCGCGTCTTGAGCGGCGAGGAACTGAGAACCCAACTCGAGTACTGGCGGAAACGGCTCGCCGGCGCCCCCGGCCTTCTGGAATTGCCAACGGATCGGCCTCGCCCGGCCACACAACGCTTTCGCGGCGCCGCCATTTTCTTCGAGCTCGAAGCGGGGCTTTCCCATGACCTGAAGCAGTTGAGCCGCACATCCGGAACCACGCTGTTCATGACCTTGCAAGCGGTGCTGAGCCTGGTCCTCGCGCGGTACACCCACCAACGCGACATTCTCATGGGGGCGCCCGTGGCCAACCGCAATCGCAAAGAACTGGAACATGTGATCGGCTTCTTCGTGAACACGGTGGTTTTGCGCACGGACCTAAGCGGCAACCCGCCCTTTTTCAAGCTGTTGCGGCGCGTGAGGCGCGGCGCCTTGGAGGCCTATGCCCACCAGGACATTCCTTTCGAGCGCGTGGTCGACGCGTTGAAACCGGAACGGGATTTGAGCTTTCACCCGTTGTTTCAGGTGATGTTCGGTATCCGCAACCGGCCCATGGAACGGCTGGCGCTGCCGCGCCTGACCCTTTCCGCGCTGGAGCCTGAACACATCACATCCAAATTCGACTGGACCTTCTCACTGGTGGACATGGGCGAGCGTTTGAGCGGATCCATCGAATACAACCGCGATTTATTCGACGAGACGAGCATGATGCGGTTGGCCGCACACTTTACCCGGTTGGCGCGGGCCGCGGCGGCTCATCCTGAAGCGCCCGTCGCGGCCATGGAAATGCTGAGCCCCGAGGAACGCCATACACAATTGGTGGTCTGGAACCAATCTCAAAAGCTCTTCGCACGCGATTTTCCCTTCCAGCAACGGTTGGCGGCTTGGGCGGAGCGGCAGCCCGATTGCCTGGCGCTTTCCGGCCCTCTGCTCGGCGCTCTCACGCCATCCGATGCGGTCTCTCCCGCAACGGGCGCACTGAGCTACGCGGAGCTGGACCGCCGCGCGGATCAACTTGCCGCCTACCTTCAATCCATCGGAGTGGGGCCCGAATCCGTGGTGGGCATCTGCCTCGACCGCTCGCTGGAAATGGCGCTCAGCGTGGTTGCGGTTCTCAAGGCGGGCGGCGCCTACCTGCCCCTGGACCCCGAATATCCGGTCGAACGGCTGATGTTCATGCTGCGGGACGCGAGTCCGGCGGCGCTCATCACGGAAAACAAGGCGCTGGAAACGCTACCCGCCTTCGAATTGAGCTTCCTGCCAACCCTGGTCTGGGACGAGGACCGTCCTTGGGAAGCATGCGATCCGGAACCGGTCTCAAGCACCCTGAAACCCGCGAACACGGCCTATATCATCTACACCTCGGGCACCACCGGCCAGCCGAAGGGCACGCAACTCACCCACGAGGGCCTGACCAATTTGGTGGAGGGCCAGGGCCCGGCCCTCTATTTGGATGCCACCAGCCGGGTGCCGCAGTTCGCCTCGCTCAGCTTTGACGCCTCCATTTGGGAGATCGCCATGGCGCTCGGTCAGGGAGGCCAGGTCATCGTCACCCCCGCCAATATCCTGGGCGCCGAGTTGTCCTCGTGGCTCTTGAAGCGGGCGGTCACCCACCTCACCATGTCGCCCTCGGTTTTGGCCGGCATGCCGCTGCTGAAACCGCCCGTACCGGAAACCTTGATCGTTGCCGGAGAATCCTGCCCCGCCGAGCTCGCCGCGCGCTGGGCCGAGGGCCGCCGCCTCATCAATGGCTACGGGCCCACGGAATCCACGGTTTGCGGCAGCCTCGCACTCACGGAACGTCCCGGATGGGAACCCCTGATCGCGGCGCCCTTTGTCAACATGAGCTCTTACGTGCTGGATCAAGAGGCGCGGCCGGTCGCCGTGGGAGTCTACGGACAATTGTTCATTGGCGGCATCGGGTTGGCCCGCGGGTACCTGAACCGGCCGGACCTGACCGCATGCGCCTTTCTGCCCCATCCCTTCAGCGAGACGCCGGGCCAGCGTATCTACGCCAGCGGAGATCGGTCCCGGCTCGTGGTTGGCGCCGCCCGCGCCGGGTTGGACATGGCGCTCGCGGGCCGTCTGGATCACCAGGTCAAGCTGCGTGGCATGCGGGTGGAGTTGGCAGAGGTCGAACAAGCGCTGTGCCGGCACGCGGACATCGGCAACGCGGTCGCGATATTGAAGGGAGAAGCGCCCGAACCCGTACGGCTCCTGGCCTACATCGAGCCGGTGGAGGGACGTGTAGGCGAGGATTCCCATGCCGCGACCTCGCTCGCCAACGCGGCGCGCGCCTTCCTGAAAGAGCAACTGCCCGAACATATGCTTCCCCATGAGGTGGTCTGTTTGGACCGCCTGCCCCTGACCACCAGCGGCAAGGTAGACCGTCGGGCCCTGCCCGACGTGGGCCGAAGTCCAGTGGAGGGCGCGCTTCAGACGCCACGCACGCCCATAGAAGAGGTGCTCGCCGCGGCGTTTGCCGAAATCCTCGGCATCGCCCAAGCCGGAATTCACGAGAACTTCTTCGAATTGGGTGGACATTCGCTGGTCGCGGTTCAGGTCATGACCCGCATCGCGGAAACCTTTGCGGTCGACCTCCCTCTCCAGACCCTTTTCGAGGCGCCCACGGTCGCCGCTCTTGGCGCGCGTATCGAGGCGGCCCGCCGCGCAGGCGATTTCTCCGCCCCGCCACCGATCCGGCCTCATGCCCGAAAAGGCCCGGCCCCTCTTTCCTTTGCCCAACAAAGGCTATGGTTTCTCGATCGCATGCGGACCGATCAGGGCATGGATGAATTGCGCATCACTTACAATATCCCCACGCTGCTGCGCATGCAGGGTCGTCTCGACCTGGAGGCGCTGGAAAGAGGGCTGAACGATTTGGCCGCGCGCCACGAGGCGTTGCGGACCCGCTTCACCCTGTCCGGCGGCGAACCTGTTCAGGAAGTGACGCCCCATTTCGAGTTCCGCCTTCCTATCATCCAGCTTGGAGGATTGGAACTTTCCCAACGCGAGCCTGTCGCGAGGAAACTCGCCATCCAACAGACGCGCCAACCTTTCGAATTGGAACGGGTTCCCCTCATGCGGCTGCACCTGCTGGCGCTCGCGGAAACCGAATGGATCTTGGTTCTGACCATGCACCATATCATCGCGGACGCCTGGTCCATCGCCATTTTCGTCCGCGAGTGGGTGGCGCTCTACCAGGCGCGGCTCTCCAGCCGCGAGGCAAACCTCGCCCCATTGCCCATTCAGTACACGGATTACGCGGCCTGGCAGCGGCGCTGGCTCGTGGACGAGGTTTTGGAGCTTCAACTGACCTATTGGGCCAAACGGCTGGCCGGCGCGCCCAAGTTGCTGGAGCTCGCCACGGATCGGCCCCGCCCCGCGCTTCAGACCTTCCGCGGCGCGACCCATTTGTTCAGGCTCGATACGGCGTTGACCCAGGCCTTGCGCGCTCTGAGCCGGGATGGGCGCGCCACGCTATTCATGACCCTACAAGCCGTATTGACCGCGCTTCTTGCCCGCTACAGCGGCCAGGAAGATATTTGCCTGGGCGCGCCCGCGGCCAACCGAAGCCGACCCGAGATAGAGGGTTTGATCGGGTTTTTCGTCAACACGCTCGTGCTGCGCACCGACCTGACCGGCGACCCCGCCTTCCACGAGTTGCTGGCCCGGGCGCGGCAAACCGCGCTGGATGCCTACGCCCACCAGGACATCCCCTTCGAACGCGTGGTCGAGGCGCTGCGGCCGGAACGGGACTTGAGCTACAGCCCCCTGTTCCAGGTGATGCTGGGTTTGCAGGCGGCCGGCGGCGAGCCCCCGCGGGCGCCCGGCTTTAGCCTGCAACCCCTCGACTTTGGGCAGACCACCGCCAAATTCGCCATTACCCTGGCCTTTATCGAAGGCGAGCGGGAGCTTGAGGGCTCGCTGGAATACAATCGCGACCTTTTCGACGCGGCAACCATGGAGCGGCTCGCCCGCGGCTTCGTCAACCTGGCCCGCTCGGCCACCGCGGCGCCCGAACAACGCCTTTCCCAGCTGGCCATGCTCGATGCGGATGAACGCGAAAACCTGGTTCGCAACTGGAATCGGCCAGATGTCCAGCTCGCTCCGCCGGTCCCGCTTCACCGCCTCTTCGAGAATTGGGCGCGGCAGCGACCCCACGCCATCGCGCTCCAGCTTCCCGGCTCGGGCGCGGCCGCCCCCATGCTCAGCTACCGGACACTCAACCGCCGCGCCAACCAACTGGCCCATCAACTCACACATCTCCATATCGGGCCCGAGTCCCTGGTCGCCCTGTGTTTGCCCCGCGGCGCCGATGCCTTCATCGCCATTCTGGCCGTACTCAAAAGCGGCGCCGCCTTTTTGCCTCTCGATCCCGAATACCCAACCCAACGGCTGCTCTTCATGATCGCC
>JBGTRP010000669.1:0-4497 GCA_041940685.1 Acanthopleuribacteraceae bacterium | reverse complement strand
CGCCATTGGCGTGACAGGCCGGCTCGCCGTCGATCGGCTTGCCCACGGCAAAGGCCAAGATTTGCTCACGCGTGAAAAGCGGCTCCCTCGATCCCTTCGTCGACGCCCCGCGCCCATCCCAAATCTCCTGTAAACGTTCCCGGCTCAGACCCGACATGCGAAGAGACATATCCGTGATTTCCACTATGGGTTTGGCATCGGCGTACATAAGCGCATCCACGATGGCGAAGGGTTCGGGCCGGTAACCCAGTTCCTTGATCACCACTTCATAGGTGACGGTTCGCGTGGTTTCCAGCACCTGTCCCCTGCATTTGAGCCGGCTTCCGATCCCGGGCACCGGCTGGCAAACCACCTCATCGGCCTCGCCTACCCATCCCAAACGGTAGAGGAAAATGCGCAGGCTGTGCAGGCAGCACTCGTACATCAGCGTTCCCGGCATGACACGGTCGTCCACGAAATGGCAGGTCAGAAACCAAGCTTGCGGATCAATATCCGCCTCCGCTCGAATGAGCCCCAATCCGAAACGGCCGCCCTCGGGGTCCAAAAGCGAGACCCGATCCACCAGCCTCATCCGTCCACCGGGCAGGCCCAAGGGACGACGAAGCGCAAGCCCCTGGAATCCGCTGCCGAAACATCCGGCGAGGTCACCCGCGCGCAAGGCGTCAATCTGGTCCCGGTCATAGGATTCCCGGGCCATGGGCGTCCACCGCCGCCAATCCTCGGGGAGAACGCCCTTGATTTGCCGGCGTTGCAGGTCAGTTTGCACAATGCCCTTGCCCGCTTCCAGTTCCGCGCGCGAAAAGAAGCCCGCGCAGCCCTCTTTCATGGACAGAAGCGGTTCTCCATTCACGCTGCCCTCGAAACTAAAGCGGAAGAGATGGGTGTCCCCCTGACGGAAAAATTTTTCGATTTGAATGGAGTAGTGGATCACCCGTCCGGGTTCGGGGAGCTCGCGGTGGAAGGTGACCACCGCGTCCAGAAGGCGGTACATGGCCAGACCCCTGGTTTCAAAGTCGATTCCCAGGTATGCCGACAGGAACAAATCCGCCTGGCCCGCCTCGACCGCGATACAGGTAGGAATGCGGCCGCAATCCAAGTACCAGCCGTCCCGCAACACATCGTGCTCGGTAACCACGAAGCCGCTCTGCATGCGCTTGCCGCCGGCATCCAGAATGCGGTCCACGAGCATTAGCGGCTCGTCGGGGAGGCGGACGCGGGTGGGGAAGGAATCCACGGCGCGAAAGGATTCGCCCAAGACCGCGGCGATGGAGCCGGTGGCGAATTCAAGGCATTGCTCCCGGTCCATAAAGAGCACTTTCGACTTTTGCGGCGCCTTGTCTAGAGTGATTAAATTGGGGGAGGAAGGTTCATCCGAAATTGATGCGCCCCTACCTTCCAATAACTGGCGCGTCAAGGCGATCTGGCGCTCCAACTGCTGAGCATAGGCCTGGCTATTGCGGCGGGAGAACCTTAAAAAGGCCTCGTGGGCCCGTGAACGAGCCTGTAAGGAGCCGGCCAGAGAGTCAACGCCCGATTGGAGTGGTGCATGACTTTCCCCAATAGGCGCTTGTTCATCACCGCGAGAATCCAAAGTCCGCGGAAGAGGTGGAAGCATTCGTTCTTGGGAGGTTATGGCAAGCTCGGACTGGGACCGGATTTTTCTTTCCGCCATTGCTTCGACGGATTGAGGAGGCCTGCTCATGGTTTTTCCTTCCTTGGCTAAAAAGGGCGGAGGCGCGAAGGGCTCCCCGCCCACGGGAACCCGAATCCAGTTTGTCGTCCCGGGAGCCCGCCTCTCCGTGGCCGCATCTCGTTCCTCAAAAGCATAGAGGGGCTCCAGGTTCAAGGGGACCCGCGCAACGATGAGGCGGCCCAAAAATTTGAGGACGCCCGCCACCGGGTCGGTACAGGGATAACAGGCGGATTGCGCCAAATGAGGATCGTCGCCCAAGATTTTCCCAATCATGCGCGAGCAGGAGTTCCCCGGCCCCATTTCGAGAAAAATGCGAAATCCATCCTCATAGGCGGCGCGGATGGTTCGCGGAAAATCGACCCCTTGCAGCGCCTGCGCCAGGATCGCGTCGGCCGCGCTCTCCTCGGACACCTGGTAGGATGCGCCGCTTGCGCCGCTGTAAAACCGAATGCCCTCGGGCGCATGGGTTTCGAACAAGTGATGGGCGCGATAGGCGTCGGCCACGGGTTGGGCAACCTCACAATGAACGGTTACCACCCCCTGGAGAGGGAAAAGGCGCGCCTTCAAGCTCTTGACCAATCCGGCAACAGCTCCTCGATCTCCACCCACCACGCATTCCGTGGGCGTATTGACGATCAGCAGGTACACGCGATCCTTTCCGTCTAACGCCCGCCTCACCTCGTCCGCCGAGCGGTTGACCACGCCGATCACCCAATCTACCCTTTCCCCCTCGGTCAAACCCCAAGTTTCCCGCACCGCGGTGCAGGTTCCGGCAAGCTCCGATTTAAACAAAGGACTCTGCTTGGTGCGCAGATGCATGCCGTCCCGGTCGCGCCATGCGCCGGATGCGAACAGCGCCACGGACTCGCCCAGGCTGTAACCGATCATCCCGGAGGGCTCCACCTCGAAGGAACGGATCAAATCGCTCATGGCGATGCCGAGAGCGACCTGCGCGGAAAGCAATGCCTCATGCTGCTCGGCCAACGCGCTCATGGGCAATCCGGACCAGAAAAGATCGGGCCGCATTTGATCGCGGAAATAATCAGACGCCTTTTCCTGGCGATGAAAAATTTCGGGCCAGCGCAGGGCGATGCCGCGCCCCATGGAGGGGAAGTGACTACCCGAGCCCGGAAACACGAAGGCGATTTTTGCCTTAGGCCCCAGGGGTCTTTCATCGAGAAAAACCCGCTCCTGTCTTCGCAGGGCATCCAATGGCTGAAAGCGCGTGGGATCGTGGGGAAAACCGCGCAGCGCTTCCAAAACCATATCGATCTGATGCAGAAGCTGTTCCCGCTCCGAGGCGACGAGGGCGATCGCACGCTCCTTATCCGCATGGATCTGTCGGGGTTGTCGGCTAGCCAACTCTTCGAGGTCGGCGCCCGCCTGGCCGACCAGGGTGCGCAAGCGGTTCAATTCACCCGCCAGCTCGAGCGCATCCTCCCCTTCCACGAAGAACAACTGTTCCGAAGAACTTTTCGGCCGTGTCCCGATTGGCTCTGCAATTTCTTCCGGCGCCTCCCGCAACAAAATATGCGCGGCGCCGCCCGAGCCCACCGCATTTACGGCGGCAAAACGGGCGCCGTCTGACCGGTTCCTCAACCAGGGAATGGCCTGACCTGCAGAACGCGCGTGAGAGGAGGATGCGCCCTGATCTTTTCGGCCAAAGAAATGACCGTTCCCGGGCAAAACCTTGCCATCCAGGGCGAGAACCGCTCTGATCACGGACGCCATCGCGGAGGCCGCGCCCACATGACCCACGTCGCCGGCAACCGCGCCCAACACCGGCTCCCCTGGCCCGAAAAACTCCGCCAACCCCTCCAACTCGTCGCGGTCCTCTTCGCACCGACCTAGCGCGGCGGTTTCGATCAAGCCGACCTGTCCGGGCTCGGTGTCCGCGCTTTGATAGGCAGTGCGAATCGCATTGGCCCGAGCCTCCCCGATGGAAAGCGGGATTCCGGGCAACCCTCCCGAGGAGCAAGCCAGCTCGTCGATGAGGGCGTAGACCCTATCACCGTCCCGGCGCGCATGGTCAAGCCTTTTCAGGACCAGAGCCGCGGCGCCCTCACCGATCGACGCGCCATCGGCCCTAGCATCGAAGGGTTTTGCCACTCCCCGAGGCGAATAAAGCCCGTCCAAGAGCCCGGGAATCGCGATGCGGGGATCGCCTGGAAAGTCGACCGCGCCGACCAGAGCCAGGGAAATTTGACCTCGGCGCAAACCCAGCAGCGCGGCTTCCAAGGCGTGAACACCCGAAGTTTCTTCGCTGGAAAGGGTAAAGCTTGGACCGCCACAGCGCAACTCCCTGGCGATTCGGCTGGCGACCATGCCGCCCAGGGCGCCCACGGTTCGATTGGCGTTCAGGGCTGGGCCCAGGACCGCTCTGGCCTCTTCCAGCCAGTTTTGTACCCGGGGATCGTCTGGATCGATTCCTCTTTGGCGGCGCCAGGTTGCCATCCACTTTTCAAGCACCCAACGCAACTGAAAATTGGTGGTATTGAGATCCAGGCCGATACCGATAAACACCCCGGCCTGCAGAAAATCGGGATTGGATAGTCCGGCATCCCGCAAGGCCCCTTCCGCAACTTGAAGCATTAGCAATTGCTGAGGCAACATTTCACGCAACTCGTTGGGCGGGATACGGAAATACCCAAGGGGCGCCTTCACCTCGTGCATGTAATGGCCCAACGGAGGTTTCTTTCCAAGAGCCTGAAACCACTGGCTGTCGGCGGCGCCCCACCAGCGCGGTTCGGTCGGCGAAACTTCCGGGCTCTCTCCATTCATCCTCGCGCGCAGGGCGGACAAGC
>JBGTRP010000668.1:0-4506 GCA_041940685.1 Acanthopleuribacteraceae bacterium | reverse complement strand
AATATAACGCGAAAGGGAACTGGGTAGAAAAATAACGATGACATTAAAATGAATACTGCAAAGTAGTCAAAGTCACATTGTAGCAGTTGGATAACCAACAAGAGGAACTTCACTCAAAACTGTCAAATTTCAATTTTCATCTTAGAAATTTAATAAGGAGGTTTCATTTTACCAAATCAGTAACCGACTGTCTACGAGTAAGATATGAAAAACTAATACCACTTGATTTCTTTGGCTTCATAAAAAAATGCGATTTACAAAAAATTACACTCCTACCCGCGTAGTGGGCGGAAGGGTGGCGGTTCCCGTTCGGGGGGTGGACCTAAAAAGTATTCTTGCAAAAGGGGTCTTGAGAAGGCCGTCCCCGGCAGAGAGCCGGGCTCTGAAGAAAGGCCGGTGCGCGCTTCAGGGAGAGGGCTCGAGATCCCTGAAATCGGGGTTGGTGTAAAGCTCGGCCATGGCCACACAAATTTTGCGCGCTCCCTGGTATGGGGCGCGGCCATGGGAGACGAGGAAATTATCCAACAGCAGCACATCGCCCTTTTGCCAGGGGAAACTGATGGACGCCCGCACATACATGCGGCGGATGATGTCGAGCGTCTCGGTTTCAATGGGTTGGCCATCGCCGTAAAAGGCGTTTCGCGGCAGCTCCTCGGGTGAAAACTCCTCCAAAAGCGCGCCTCGCACCGCCTCGGGCATATTGGACATATGAAACATATGGGCGTGGTTGAACCAGAGAGTGTCGCCCGTGCGGGGATGGGTGGCCACCGCTTGGCGGATCATCCTGGTGCGAAGCCGGTTTTGATCCAGCCATTCGAATTCGGTGGCGGTTCGCCGGAAATAGGCCTCGACGGCGTTTCGATCGGTCGTTTGGAAGACTTCCTGCCACGGCATGTCGACGCCTTCGCCGTAATTCCGCACATACATCACTTTCTTTCGGAGGAAGGGTTCCTTAACTTCCGCTGGAATTTGATGGAACACCCGGCGGTCCTCGGCAAAGGGCGTGCGCCCCCCCTGATCCGGTTCGGTATCACAGAAAAAAAACAATTTGGTGGGCCAATTATGGGAATAGGACATTTCATGATGCAGGGGAATCCACTGATCCGCGGGGTATTCGGTGGAGGTGTAGACGCCCCGGTCCAACTGCGTCCGCGGTGCGGCCCGCTCCACATAATCAAGCAGTTCGGGAGTGATGGCCGCGGCGAATGCGCCGAAGGCCTCGACCGAGGGAATGGCAAAACCCCTGAACAAAATGGCGCCATGCTCCAACAACTTGGCCTCAATCAGTTCCCTGTTGGAGGCCGCCCAAGAGGCGGGGCTCAGGTTCGCATGGCTGGGTTCGATGAGGTAGGGCAGCGGTTGCTCTTCGCGATAGGAACCCATGCGGACAAGCGAATCGCGATCAATTTTAATGGCCCTTCGCGGTCTTTTCTTGATTGCACTGAAAGGAGAGGAAAGGGGTTTGGCCATGGCAACCTCAAAATCCAAGAGGTAAAGGAAAAACCATCTTAATTCAAAATAAAACAGGAATGCAACATCTCGCCCCATAAAGCGAACCGCATTCCCAATCCCATTCCAAGGCCATGGGGTCCCCTACCGACCAGCGCGCTACCAACTAACCGCTGTCTTAAAAGGTTCGTTTGGCCAAAATCCTAATTGCATCCAAACTGTTGCGCCCAAAGCGATTCGAATACGCGACCTTCGGACGAGGACCCCAGAAACCTGGGTCATAATAAAGAAAGTTATCTCGTTCCATATCCGCAGTTTGCGAAATCAGCTTTTTGGCGTTTCGTGGTCAAGTGTACCCCAAAAAAGCAACCCTAAAATACGGACTCATATTGAACTCCCGATCGGCTTGTTGGCGATTTCGACGGTGGCCCGGTCCACATTCCCCCATGAAAAGGGATCCAATCGGATATTTATTTACTTTTTAAACTGATCTTTAAACTGAGCAGAAACCATCCCAGGTTTCGCGCCGGCTGGGCCTTTTCCTCAAGCTGCCACAATCGACGCTTTTAATATCCCCATATCCCGGTTTCCTCCATTCCCTGTACAAAAGAGTCTTTTGCAGAAAGAGGAACAGTCAATGGATAGAACAAGACTCGCAATTGATTGAGGTCCCATGGCGCCCGTTCCACCACCCTTGCCGCTTTACCGCGGTCCTTTGGGCTGGCCCCAGCAGGCCGTATTCACACCTCTTGCGTCACTATTGAGTAGCACTTTCACCTACTGCCAAGACGGTCAGCGGACTTTTTTGAGTGCGGTGAAGCTCACTCTCGAACGAAGGTTCTACCACCCACACCTTTGAAGACTATTGGATTTTCTGAGACAAATTTTTCTAGGTCACCGAGAGGAATTTTGGCCAACCCTGGTGTCTCCCTCTCAGATTGAAAGGTGGTCACATAAGCCCATCCATCGACAACCCCCGCCAAACGCTTTAAAGCTTGCCAACTCGCCGCCGCTTCCCTTTCCTGGCCGTTGTCATCGTAACAAATGGTGTTGTAATTGAGATCGGGATTTCCCGCCCAGCGGCTGATGACCAAATTTCCAGAAGGATCAGTAATCATACTCCTGACAATGGGAAAGGTATCTGGAAACTGGGCCACGATATCGTATTGAGGGTATTTTTCTCTGATCTTTTTTGCTTCCTTCTCGCCCCATTCATTGTCAAAAGGAAGCGCTTTGGGTGGCAGTTGAATCTTGCTGACCACCGCTTTTTTGGCGACATCGATGACCTTGATTTCAGCACTCTCAGGCTCGGCAATGTACAACTTGCTACCATCCTGGTTGGCCGTCATCTTGGGGAGATTGCGTACAGGATTGAAGGTAGCGAGGAAACCTTTGGAGGTATTCCGTCCCCAAAAGCCGCCCCTGCTGCCAACGCTCTCAAGCTCGCAAATCCGCGTCTCATTTTTGAATTCGTTGTCCGCCCAGTACACGGTTTTCTGATTGTATTGGCTTTCAACCCAGCTCCAAATTCCGTAAATCCAGCCATCCTTGACCCTAACCAGGCTCGCCCCAGCCTTGGGAACGGCAAACCTTCTAAGAAATTGACCCTCGGCATCAAAGGCCGAAATCACATTGGAGTTCGAGTCGAAGACCAGGATAGAATCTTGATCGTGAAAGAACATGCTGGGATAAACGAACCCACCGGGACCCTGACCCTTAAAACCAAAGGCACCTTTCAGCTTCCCCGAGGGATCATAATGGGAAATCTGACACTCTACAAAATTCAGGAAATAAGACTCACCTTTGGTTGAGACAATTATCTCAGAGAGTCGTAGCGGCTTATAGTGCCCCGACAGATTAATTTGCCAGGCTGCATCATGATTTAAAAGCATCGTGATGAATGTCAGAGCTACCATTTTTATCTCCATACAGAAATATTTGCAAGACCATTATACATGGCCATTTCATCATTGTCGAAATTATTTTTGATAAATTGGCAGTTTTATTTTTATAAATGACATTCATAAAAATAAACCAAAATTCTCTTGATTCCCTTCAAATTTATTGCTTATAATATTCTTAACACTTAGGTTAATCAGTATTTTGTAAAAATTCAAACATGCGCAAACAAACAAAAACAACACCCAGGTCAAATGTTAAATCCTTCATCAATTCACGAGGAAGAAAAAAATGGCGCCGCCTATTTTTATTTTGTCGTGTGAGCGATCCGGATCGACGCTATTGCGTATTCTTCTGGACACCCATTCTCAGATCTGTAGTCCGGGTGAGTTGCTGCTTGGTAGGTTATGTCAGGATCTGTACCTAACTATCAGCCGAACAAAGGCCTTGGCATCCGGAATCACAGAAAACGAGAGGCTCCAAGACTATTGCGCACAAGAGGCGAGGGCCATTGTCGAGGAAATCATGGCCGCCTATGCGCGCCAAAAGAACAAGGAAATCTGGTGTGAGAAAACGCCCTGGAACCTCAAGTTCCTCGGCATTCTTTATCGCGTGTTTCCTGATGGCCGGTATATTTGCCTCTACCGGAACTGCATGGATGTGGTTTATTCATGCCTTGAGTCCAACCGGCATGGCTACATGGAAGAGCTACGGGAATATGCCTCCCGTCATCCGGGCAACCTCGTAAGCGCCATGATCGAGAGTTGGGTGGAAAAAACCCGGCGTATGGCTGATTTTCAAGCGCGCTACCCGCAACAATGTCTTCCGGTTAAGTATGAAGATTTAGTCGTCAATCCGGAGAAATGCTTAAACGAAATCTTCCAATTCCTCAAGCTGCCCTACCAAGCGGAGATTCTCAAAAAAGCATTTGAGGTTTCTCATGATCCAGGCGGCGGAGATCCCAATGTATTTTTCTCGTCCTCCATACGCGCCACGGGTATTGGCAAGGGCTCGAAAATTGGCAAAGCCTATTTAGAACCAGATCACCGAGAAACGATGAATCAGGTTCTCGAACAAATCGGGTATCCATGCGTGGCCAAGGATTGGGGCGAAGGACCCAACCCATATCTTCCAGAAGACGTTCCGCCAAGAAAGGAT
>JBGTRP010000667.1:0-4515 GCA_041940685.1 Acanthopleuribacteraceae bacterium | reverse complement strand
AAAATTGAGTCGGGCCGCTTGGAAATTCGGCCCAGAACATTCAACTTCCCGTCCTTTTTGGAAGAAATCTTCAGCGCCTTTTCTTACCGCGCGCATGGCCATGATCTGGAATGGGCCTACCGCATTTCCAAGGACCTTCCCGAATGGGTGAAGAGCGACCCCATCCAAATCCGTCAGGTACTGATGAACCTGCTCTCCAACGCGGTCAAGTTCACCGAGCAAGGGTCGGTAAGCTGTCGCGTGACATTGCAGGAGGCCCCGGGCAATGGGTTCCCCGTCCGTTTCGAGGTACAGGACACCGGCATTGGAATCCCTCCCGAAAACGAAAAGCGTTTATTCACGCCCTTTTCTCAATTGGACGCCACCACCACCCGCAAATTCGGCGGCACGGGTTTGGGTCTCTCCATTTCAAAAAAAATCATCGAGCATTTGAACGGTGAAATCGGGGTAAAAAGCCGCGAGGGTCAAGGCTCCCTTTTTTGGTTCACCATTCCCATGGAAAAGGTGGACAAACCACCGGAGGTGGGACGCCAGCCTCGCCAGCGGAAACGCCCCAACAACCACCACCCGTCCAAACCCCGAGCGGCGGAGGGCGACCAGGAACCCAAACCCCTTCTGCTCCTTGCCGAGGACAATAAGATCAACCAGAAGGTGGTCGTCAAAATCTTGACCCGCCACGGCTATGGCTGCGATGTGGTGGAAAATGGAGAAAAAGTCATTCAAGCTCTTGAAAAAAGGCGGTACGAGGCCATTCTCATGGACTGCCAAATGCCGATTATGGATGGTTACGAGGCCACGCGCGCGGTAAGGAATCTAGAGGCAAACGGTCAGGCGTGCGTGCCCATCATCGCGCTCACCGCGAGCGCGGTCAAGGGAGACCGTGAAAGATGCCTCCAGGCGGGCATGAACGACTACCTAACCAAGCCGATTCAGAAAGACCTGCTGATCGACACCATCGCCCGCTGGGTGAGCGCGCCCTAACCGCTGGACAACCGAAACCATACCTTTTACATGGTATTTTGCAATGCCAGGCGCTCCTACCAGAATCTTGCACCTTGCATGGCCATGACTCATTTGCGGATTGGCTGACCGGAGGGAGAGGCGTCCTGGCCCACGCATCCTCTCGCCGTGAAGCGGAAACCGATCTGCCGGCCCGCGCCGTCCAGAACCCGCTTCTCCCGGTTCCCGGCCCCGCCTGAAGCCCATCGCGAGAAAACACCGTCCAGAAGCCGAGTTCCAGGGTAAAATACAGATGCCGAATGTCCCTGTAGCCAAGAGCCTTAGGTGTTGGATTCATGACTCGCCGCATTTCGGAGCTTTGCGAGCTCAAAAATATTGGAGCTAAGACAGAACAATGGTTAAACGAAATTGGCGTGTATACTCGTAATGAATTGGAAGCCATGGGTCCGGTAAACGCCTATCACATCCTCAGGCAGCGTGGCCGCCCCGTCAGTCTGAACCTGGTCTACGCCATTCAGGGCGCGGTCCTCAATCTCGACTGGCGGTCGCTGCCCCCGGAGCTCAAGGCGGAATTGAGGCCGCGTTGCCGCCGATAGGAAGCAAGCGCCGATCTCGTGAAGGGCGATTGGCGACCCATTTGGGTTTGTGTAATCCAGCCCGGCAACAAGGTCCGGCGGCCGAGAATAATGCAAGTTGAGGGTTCAAACCCCAAGAGAGGAAAATCGCAATGAGTTTGTTTTTGAGAAGAGTCGTCCTTACCACGCTGTTTTTTGCGGCAATCGCGAGCATGGGCTGGTATCAGGATCAAGAATCCAAAATATTTCCCTATGCCTATGAAATGAAAGATCTCAGCAATGGCTTGCGCGTCATTGTCATTCCCACCGATTACCCCAACATCGTCGCGCTGCAGATTCCCGTGCAAACCGGTTCGCGCAACGAGGTGGAGCCCGGTAAATCCGGGTTTGCTCACTTTTTTGAGCATATGATGTTCCGAGGCACCAAAAACTATTCCTCGGAGGCCTATGCCGAAATCCTCAAAAACGCGGGCGCCGATCAGAACGCCTTTACCACCGACGATTACACCAATTACCACACCACCTTTTCCAAGGAAGACCTGGAAACCATTCTGATGCTCGAGGCCGACCGCTTCCAAAATTTGAGTTATGGCGAGGCCGCCTTCAAAACCGAGGCCCGCGCGGTGCTCGGCGAGTACAACAAGAACGCGGCCAATCCCACCAACAAGCTGCTGGAGGTCCAGCGCGCCCTGGCGTTCAAAAAGCACACCTACCAGCACACGACCATGGGGTTTATTGAAGATATCGAGGATATGCCCAACGAGTTCGATTACAGCCTGGAGTTCTTCGATCGCTATTACCGGCCGGAAAAAACGGTGGTTGTGATCGCCGGGGATGTGGAGCCCGGCCATGTGTTTTCGCTCATGGAAAAATATTGGGGCAAGTGGGAGCGGGGCAGCTATCAGTCCGTCATTCCCACCGAACCCAAGTCCACGGAGCCGGTTTATGAGCACGTGGATTGGCCTACCGCGACCCTTCCCTGGCTCGGCGTGGGTTTTCACGGACCCGCCTGGTCAGACAGCGAACTCGATATGCCGGCCATGGACCTCATCGCCAATATCTCTTTTTCCTCCAGTTCGCCCTTGTATCAGAAGCTGGTCATTGAAGAGCAAAAGGTGGATCAACTGTTCTCCTATTTCCCCGATCGCAAAGATCCCTACCTGGTCACGGTCTTTGCTCGGCTTAAGGACAAGGCCGATGCCTGGTACGTTCGCGATCAGATTCAGGCGGAGTTCGCACGACTGCGCAAGGAATTGGTGTCGGGCGCAAGGTTGCGCGATATTCAGCAAAACCTGAAGTACAGCTTCGCCACCGGCATGGAAGATTCCGAGAGCATCGCGGCCGCGCTGCCGGGCACGCTGGCCCGCTCGCGCGATCCCGAATCGCTCAACAAGGTGTATCGCCTCTACGACGCCATCACCCCGGCGAATATCCGCGATATGGCCAGGAAATACTTCGTGGATTCGGGCATGGTGGTGGTCACGCTTTCCCATGGCGCGCTACCCGATACGGACGATCGCATCGGAACGGTGGACAAGCTGGCCGCGCAAGGCGGTAAGGCGCCTGAAATTGAAACCGTATTACTGAAGAACGCCTCGCCCAACATCAATTTCCGCATCGTGTTCAACACGGGCGCCATGCAAGACCCCAAGGGCAAGGAGGGTTTGGCCAATCTCACCGCGGCCATGATCACCAACGCGGGCAGCCAAGCCATGACCTACAAGGACATTCAGCAGGCGCTCTACCCCATCGCCGCTCAATTCAACAACCAGGTCGACAAGGAGATGACCGTTTTCGGCGGCGTGACCCATGGCGATAACCTGGATGCCTATTACGAAATCATGCGTGGGCAACTCCTTACCCCGGGCTGGCGTGAAGAGGATTTTCGCCGGGTCAAATCCGATGTCATCAATGCGATCGAGGTCCAGTTGAAGGGCACCAACGACGAGGAACTGGGGAAAGAAACGCTCTACGAGGCCATCTACGAGAGCCATCCCTACGGCAGCCTTAACCTGGGTCATGTCCAATCGGTGGAGAGCATCACCCTGGAGGACGTCCAGAATTTCTACGCCACGCACTATACGCGCGCCAACCTCGTATTGGGTCTGGCAGGCGACATTTCCGATGACTTCATTGTCCGTGTAAAAACGGATTTGGGCCAACTCCCCGCGGGCGGGGATGGGACATCGAAAAAGCTGCCGCCGCCCAAAAAGACCGACGGGATTCATGTCCAAATCGTGAAAAAAGACACCCGCGCCACCGCGATCAGCCTGGGCTTTCCCATCGAAATCAACCGCGCGCACCCGGATTTCACCGCGCTCTGGCTGGCTCGCTCCTACTTTGGCGAGCACCGCTCCACCAACAGCTACCTGTTCCAGCGGATTCGCGAAATTCGCGGTATGAACTACGGCGATTACGCCTACATCGAATATTTTCCCAATGGCATGTTCCAGTTCCACCCCGATCCCAATCTGTGCCGCCAACAGCAAATCTTCCAAATCTGGATACGGCCGGTGGTCCCGCAAAACGGGCATTTCGCTTTGCGGATCGCCAAATACGAGCTGGACAAACTTTTGCGCGAGGGCATTTCCGAGGAGGATTTTGAGGCCACGCGAAACTACCTCATGAAGTTCGTCAACGTGCTGGCAAAATCACAGGACCGCCAACTGGGGTACGCCTTGGACAGCCACTACTACGGCATCCCGGAATTCACCGGATACATTCGCGAGAACCTCCAAAAGCTCACGCGGGACGAGGTGAACCGCGTCATCCGCAAATACCTGCAAAGCGAAAACCTCCACGTCGCCATCATCACCAAGGACGCCGAGGGCCTGAGGCAACGCCTACTCGACAATGCGCCCTCACCCATCCAGTACGACGCGGAAAAGCCCAAGGAAATCCTTGAAGAAGACAAGATCATCCAAGACTACCGCCTGAACCTCAAAGCCGAGAATGTGAAGATCGTGGATCTTGAAAAGGT
>JBGTRP010000666.1:0-4516 GCA_041940685.1 Acanthopleuribacteraceae bacterium | reverse complement strand
CATCGTCGATGAGATCCTCATCGAGACCGATGGCACCGACAACAAGTCGCGCTGCGGCGCGAACGCGATCCTCGGCGTGAGCCTGGCCGTCGCCAAGGCCGCGGCCGACAGCGCCGATCTCCCGCTGTTCCGCGACCTCGGCGGACCCAACGCGCACGTGCTGCCCGTTCCGCTGTTCAACGTCATCAACGGTGGCGAGCACGCCGACAACGGCATCGACTTCCAGGAGTTCTTCCTCGCGCCCTACGGCGCCGAGACGTTCTCCGAGGCGCTGCGCTGGGGCACCGAGATCTACCACGTGCTCAAGAGCGAGCTGAAGGCCGCCGGCTACGCGACGGGCCTCGGCGACGAGGGCGGTCGGGGCGACGGTGTTCGCTTCGAGCGTGCGCCGCAGGTCGACGGGATCGAGGTCGGCGAGGCGGGGCAGAGGGCTCGGACCCAACGTGCCGGCGTTGTTGACGAGGGCGTCGAGGCGGGAGCCGGCGGCGGCGAGCAGCGCGGCGCGGTGGGCGGGGTCGATGACGTCGCCGACTCCGTGCCACCCTTTCCAACCGAGGCCAGGCTGGTTCTTTTGTTTGCCGGCAGGCTGGTCCCGATCAAGGGGGTAAGCCTGCTTTTGGATGCTCTTGCTCGTGTGGAACAAAAAGACGTGGTGCTGCGTATCGCGGGCGATGGCCCCATGCGGGATTTGTTGGAGCGCCAAATTGAGCGGTTGGGACTGACCCCGCGGGTGGAGCTGCTTGGCCACCGACCCTCCCAAGAGCTTCCCGCGCTCTACCGTGGCTGTCATCTGCATGTATTGCCCTCCATCCGTGAGTCCGGCGGCGCCACCATCCTGGAGGCCATGGCGCAGGGCAGACCCAGCGCCGCGCTCGATTTTGGCGGTCCCGCGGAAACCATTTCCCCGAATACGGGGTTCCTAATTGCTCGCGAAAACAGCGAACAGGTGATCGGAGATCTGGCGGATTTGATCCGCAATTTGCACCGTGACCCTTCCGTGCTGGAGCGCATGGCGGTCCGCTGCCTGCAAAAGGCTCGGGACCTGTATACCTGGCATGCTAAAGTCGAGGCCGCCTTGCAGGCGTACCGAGATGTGACTGGAAGGGGGGTTGCCCGCTGAAATGAGCACCACCAACGAACGCGGCCCCGATGCTTCCAAAGAAGATATGAAAAACCTCATATCTCAAAACATGCTGATCTCGCTGCTGGCCAATGTTTTCTACCTGGTCACGCGGTTGTTCATCCCACCCTTGACGCTGGCTCATGTCAACCTGGAAGAATACGGGATCTGGTCTGCCTGCTTCGTGGTCATTGCCTACCTGGGCATGGGCGCCTTCGGCATTTCCAATTCCTATATCCGCTACGTGGGCCTGTTCCAGAGCAAGGGCGACGGGGACGCCATCAACCGGCTGATCACCACGGGTTTGGTGTTGTCCCTGGCCGGCGCGGCGGTGGTCATCCTTGCCGTTTGGCTGGGCATGCCCGCGCTCTTGCGCCTTTTCTCCGTTCCCCCGGAGCTCCACAAGACCGCCTTCATCCTCTTTTTCGGGACGGTGTGCGTGTTCATGTTGGAGCTGAGCTTCGGCGCTTTTGCTTACGTGTTGATCGGCCTGCAACGCATCGTGGCCGAAAAAATCGTGTGGGTTTCGGCCTTTTGCCTGGAGGCCCTGCTGATTCTGGCCTTCTTGCTGATGGGGTTTGGCATCTATTCCCTGTTATGGGCTTTTGTTTTGCGCTATCTCTTTTCCGTCAGCGCCAATGTGTGGCTGTGCTGCCGCGCCTTGCCCGGACTCTCATTGAAATCGGCCCGCTTTGACAAACAGTTCATTCAATATTTTCTGCGGTTCGGCGGAATCGTTCAGGTCAACGGCATTCTGGGCATGATTCTCGGATCGGTCGAACGGTTGATCGCGGGCTACTTTCTCAATACCAGGGCGGTCGCGCTCTTTGATTTGGGCCAGAAATTCCCGCGCATGGCGATATCCGTTCCCGGCTCCCTGACCCAGGCGATCTTTCCCGCGGCCACCCATCTGGACCAGGAGAACCGCCGTGAGGAGATCGGCAAGCTCCACCTGAAAAGCTCTCGCTACATCAATCTCATGACCGGCGTGCTGATGGGTTTCATGGGCGCGTTCGCTCACGGCATCATGACCGCCTGGCTTGGTCCCAACGAGGATTATCAACAGGCCGCGGTGCTGATGTTGATGTTCACCCTGCCCTTCCAAATGCATATCATCACGGGACCTGCGACCTCCATTTTCAAGGGCATGGGCAAGCCTCAAGGCGAGACCGTCTACCCCGTCATCAAGTTGGCGCTTGTGGTGCTATTCACCTTGGCCGCCTACTTGATCCAGGGTTGGACCTTGCTTGGAATCGGCGTCGCCGTGGCCGCCAGCCTCCTGCTAAGCGCCTTGCTTTTCCTGATCTACGCCAACCACAAACTGGCCGTGTCCCAGTGGAAGTTCTGCAGAAACGTGTTGTTGCCCGGATTGGTTCCCTATCTGGTGGGCTTCCTTTTCTGGTATTTGGGAGCCTCTTTTATCGATGGCTTCGCCGCGCGGCGCTGGAGCCTGGTGCTTTGGCTGGCCATTTTCGGCGCCCTGTATACCCTAATCTGCGCCGCGATTCTCTGGTTCCTATTTTGCGATTGGGGCGAGCGGCAGTTTTTGGCCCACCAATTAAAGGCGATTCTGAGATCCTGGATTGGGCGCAGGCAAAAACAAGCCGAATCCTGAACAAGGCCTAGCAGGGCCACGCCCCAGCCGGGGGCGCCCAGCCGGGGGCGCCCAGCCGGGGGCGCCTAGCCGGGGGCGCCTAGCCGGGGGCGCCTAGCCCATCAAGGCTTGTAATTTCCGGTTGCGCAACCCCACGCAAAAAGCTCCAGGCTTCAAGCCACAAGTTGGATTTACTTTTCCCCCTCTTGCGGCTTGAGTCTTGACACTTGCAACTGTAGCCTTGGCGTTTGAAAAACACGACACAAAATTAAAGATTCTGACCGCCAAGGCAACTAGGGGAGACTACAGCAGCTTGGCGTTTTTGCGGACAATCCAAAAACCGCAACTTCCCAGCAGCAAGAGCATGATCAAGAGCGCGGCCACGCTCAGCGTGGGCACCACCAGCAACACCTCTACCGTGATAGAGCTTGTGTCGTTGGCCGGGTCGAGGTCGGTTTCATCCGCCTGGACCGTGGCCGTATTGAGGACTTGACCGTTTTGCAGCGGCTCTACCAGGATGGTCGCCACGAAACTGTCATTGGCCATCAGGCTGGGTAGGTTACAGGTCACCAAACCGGCCGCAAAACCGCATTCGGGCATGGGCGAGACCGAGATAAAGTTCAGGTTGGCGGGCAGCGCATCATTGACCTGCACATTGGTGGCGTCGAGCGGGCCCAGGTTGGTGACCGTGAGGGTGTAGGTCAATTGACCCCCCACGGGGACCGGGTTAGGGGCGGCATCCTTGAGTATCTCCAGGTCGACCGCGGGACCGATTTGGACCGGCGCGGTGACGCTTTGATTGTCCAGGCTTGCCATGGTGTTTGCGGTTCCGGTCATGGTCCCGGCGGTAAAGACGGAGCCGGCCATGCCATTGGCCGTTGGCGCGTTCGGCGGCGCCACCCCACCCAGGTCCGTGGAGAAGGCGATGTCGATGCCATTGGGTAGGTTGCCCAATCCGGAGGTGTCGACCGCGTCGGAGTTGCCGGTCAGATCGGCGGTGAGGTTGGCGCTTTGCGTCACCAGCACCGCGTTGGGAACCGCGTTCAGGGCGAGCACGAGCCAGGGATCGAAGTCCGGGGTTTGGTTGGGCGCAACCGTGTCGCAGCCCGCGTTGTTCGGACCCGCGTTGCACCCCCACCAGTTGTTTTCCAGGAGGGTGTTGGGCGAGTTGGTAATGTAACCACGATCATTGCCGACGATGCGGTTGAACCGCATCATGGCCGTGGTGGTATCGCCCGCATTGCCGACAAAAATAGCGTTGGAATTGTCGGAAAGCGTGTTTTGCTCCATGGTGGCGTTGGTGCCCGCGCCGAAAAGCGTTGAGGCCAGGATGCCCGCGGAAACCGAGTTGTCCACCGAGGCGATGCCCCGGCAGGCGGAGTTCCACAGCCGGAAGCCGTGAGTATTGCTGATGCGGATCGGAGCGGCGCCGCCATACATCGTCACTCCGTCGAACTCGATGCTGCGGCAGTTGCTCACGGAAACGGTCGCGTCCCGCGCTCCGCGGATCGCCAGATCCTGAATCCGGACGAACCGGGCATTCTCCAGCGAAAGCACCGGACCGGCGGATCGGCCGGCGACGATCAGTGGGAGCTTGCGGGGATCGGTCTCGCCGCGGTAGTTGTCGTCGCCGAGGTGGCCGTAGACACGCTCGACCATCGTGGTGGACGCGTGCCCGAGGAGGCGGGCGACCACCATCGAGTCCTCGCCCGCCTGCTTGAGCCAGCTGGCGAACGTGCGACGCAGGTCGTTGGGGGACACGCGAGGGATTGTCGTGAGATGCCATCGTGCGACGGACAAGA
>JBGTRP010000665.1:0-4526 GCA_041940685.1 Acanthopleuribacteraceae bacterium | reverse complement strand
GGCGACATGGTCTGCCTGCTGAAAGAGGCGCGGGAAGGTTTCCTGACTCACCTTTTCGGGCTGTTCCGCGGTTCCGTCCTCGGGAGAAAGAGAGTTGTTCATGACTCACCTTTATTCGTTTTCCTTCAGAATCGACAAATTATAGCTTTTTCAATTAAGTTCGATAAATTGTTTTTGTTTCCCCCATCCGGCTGGGGAAACGAGAACCCCTCTGGGCCGATCTCCGCTCAGGAGCATGAAACCTCGGACCGCATCCCAATCATACCGGCGGGGTATAATGTTCTGACCACCCGTTTTTTGCCAAAAATAGGATTTAGGAGGAAACCGATGATGCTAACAGAAGCGCGACTGTTTTTCGTCCTTTTCTTGTCGGGCACGGCATGGATCGGGCTTCAGGCCCAAGAACCGCCCTCGGAAGCGGATATGGCGGCCTACCTGGCCCTGGCCCAGCCCGGGCCCGAGCATGACCTATTGAAGCAGTTCGAGGGAGAATGGGATCAGGATGTGAAGATGTGGATGCAACCGGGTCAGCCTCCCATGGAAGCCAAGAGCCACACCAGCGCGAAGATGGTTTTAGGGGGCCGCTTCCTGCAAACCTCGGGCGAGGTGGGCGAACCGCCCATGCAGTTCTCCACCTTCGGCATGATGGGCTTCGACCGGCGTCACAAGGAATTCACCATGGTGGCTTTCGATACCATGGGCACCTATTACGTGACCGCATCCGGGGCCTACGACGTGGCCAGCAAGACGATTTCCCTTTACGGCGAGGACGAGGACCCCATCATGGGTTTCACGCAAAAGTACTACATCCACTTCAAGTGGCACGGCCCGGATCAATACTCCACCGAGGTCATCTTTGTCGATTTCCCAGGCGCAGAGGAAAAGGAATTTAAAATGGTGGAGGTGCTTTCAACACGCAAATAAACCTCCGCGCCTGAATAGGGTCCAATACTTTCCCGGCCTCCTCTCCCTCTCGATAGCGGAAGGTTACCCGACCGGATATATCCTAAAAATTTCTATGAAAACGTAACATGCGAGTCAGCTAAACATGCCCATGCCGCTGGCGCCGTCGATGACCATTTGGCCGCCCGGTCCCAACGTTTTGTTCTCGACCTCGCCCAAAACAAACACCCGGGGCGGTTGGTATGGTTTCTTGAGAATCTTTGGCGCCGCCTGACCCTGGTCACGAGAGTCTTTCTTCAACTTTTGTTCCCCATATTCTTTATGTTTTGCCCAAACCTTGGGCTTGCAACCAAAATTGTAAGGATTTCACCCGCAAATGATAAAAGGCTTCCCCGGAAACGGTGAGCTGGTCCGCGGAAAGCAAAGCATTCAGATTGACGAGCCGTTGTAATACGGGAGTGGATTCATATTCGGTCATTTTTGGGAAAGGTTTTTTGCGCAGCAACTCAATTTCGCGATTTCCGCCAAGCGGTTTTTTGGGTCGATTGAGAAGCTCTTGGGGAAGTTTACCAGATAACGCCAAGCGTAACAACAACTTGTCGATACACCAGGGCATGGGCGGCAAGGCCATGAGAAAGGAAACCAGTCGCAGATCGAAGAAAGGAAAGCGCGTTTCAATGGGTACCTGAATCAAGCCCGAATCCGTGAACTCGCCCTGAAGCGTCCACCAATTTCTCACCAGATCCCGGTAGGCCGCGGGCCGGGTGCGGTGAAGGCCCGGATCTTCGAGACTTGCCAACCAGTCCTCCGCCATGGCCTCAAAGCCATAACGTCGCTCGAATTCGGGATCGAGCCAGGGCGGATACCATGCCTGGCCAACCGCCAGCCCCCGCCACCGCCGCAGAGCCTTGCGGAACCCCAGGGCGGGCCGGCGCCGATACGCGATCAGGCTTTTTATCGCATCGCCAGCCAACTGATGGAACGGCATCCTTCCCAGCAGGTTGGCGACCGAGGATGGGGAAAAGAGCTCGTCGCCACCCTCGCCGAACAGAATGACACGGCACTTTTGGGCGGCTTCCCGCCAGAGCGAGAGCTTGGCCGCGGCCGTGGGAAGATCAAAAAGGGGCTCGGGCCACTGGCTCAAGGGCGGCACGCGCGCCTCCTGGTACAATTCGAAGTCATCCGCGGTCAGCAATTGCCAGTCAAGATCTAAAAAACGGGCCGCGGACCTGGCAAAGGGTTCCTCGAAATCGGGAATCAGTTTTTTATAGACCATAGTGAAAGCCGCGGGACGCCTGGCGTAACCGCGCTCCTTGAAAATCCGGCTCGCCATGGCCGCAATGCTGGTGGAATCCATACCGCCGCTCATGGCGATTGCCACCCGATCGCCCGGTATCCGGTCGGCCACCGCGCGTTCGAACAGTTCCAGGAAATGGTCCCGGTACTGGCGCGAGTCGCGATAGCGAATGAGCTCCGGCTCGCGAGGCAGTTCCCAATAGCGCTTCACCTGAAGCCCCTTCGGCCGCCAGGTCAACTGGTGCGCGGGCGGGAGGCGCTGAATATCCGAAAAGGCGGTCGTGGCCGTGTCGAGATTGCCGCCAAAGACCAAAAAGCTGCCCAGCGCCCTTTCATTGACCGAGTTGCCCACGTTCGGATGGAGCCGCAGCGCCCGCGCGCAGTTGCCGAACAGCAATCCATTTGCCAACTCCGAGTAATAGAAGAGTTTCATCCCGAAATGATCCCGGGCGCAAAAGAGCAGTTCTTCTTTCTGGTCCCAAATTGCAAACACAAAATCGCCGATCAGATGGCGAAGGCAAGCCTCTCCCCAGCACAAATAGGCGTGAAGAATAAGGACACAGTCGTCGGAATGCTCGCCCACATCCGCTTGGCCGCCCAGGGCCGCCACCAATTCGGCTCTGCCGTCGATGCGCGCATCCACCACAATCCAATAGCGGTCCTGCAGGCAGTAGGGCTGGGGGGCGGGCTCAAAGCCTTGTCTGGTTTGCAGCAGGGCGTGTCCGAGGCCCAGATGCGGCAAAACCCGAACCCGCTGGCGGTCAGGGCCGCTAACGGCCATTGCCCGGGTCATGGTCCGCAATAAATCGGCGTCCACCGGCGTTTCCTGCCGCTGAGCCATACCCAGGATACCGCTCATGGGCGCCGAACCCTCATGCCCATCATCAGGGCCGGTCCGTGCTTCCTTCCAATCGGACCAGGCCCTGTTCCAGCAAATCCTCCACGAATTGCGCCACATCTTCGCGCAGTTGACCGGAGGTCACATCGTAGTGAGCCTCCACTTCCCGGCAGGCTTCCTCCAGGCTGGACGCGGCGCGAAGGACCGACCAAAAAAAGCGGCCGGTCTCGTTCAGCCCCAAGTAGAGGCCCTTGCGAATATGCAGCAAAACCGCCTCGTCATCGATCTCTCGATAGATGACATCATCCACGGGGAGCGCTTTTGCGGAAAAGTCCAGAGCCATCCGGTTTGAGTCTCGCCATCGATCTGAAATGAAGAGCTTGGGAAACGGGTCGGTTTGGACGCGGGCCCGTACACGGGACCCGCCCCTCAACGGGGACGGCCAAGCCTGCATGCTACAGGTTAAGGGGCTAGAACAAGCACATAGGATTCCACCGGCTGCCAATCCAGGTAAGCCGGCAAGGTCACGCCTTGAATCAGGTCTTTCAGGTTATCGGCAGAGCCGAAGGGGGCTTGGTGGGCGACGAGCGTGATTTTGCCGCTCGTATCGATCTTGGCCACGGCGTAGGCCGCCCGGTACTCTTCTTCCACGCTGGTCCCCGTTCCCGTACGCGGAATCAGGGGACCGGTCAGTAGTTGCTCCGCGGGTTGTTTGTCCATGAACTTGCCGCGGTACTGGGCAATCACCTTGGCGGCTTCCATGGCTTTGGCAATTTCGCCGGAGAACTTTTTACGGGTGGTCTTGTGCTCGGCCATGACTCCCAAAAGCTTCACGCCGCCCACCTGGATCGCCCGGTCGATCATTTGGGGCACGTATTTGCGTTTCTTCAAATCCAGGATCTTTTCATACACGTCGGTGCTGTCGTCTTCGCTCATGGCGAGGGCGGTGATGATGGCGCCGTGCTGGACCTCTTTTACATCGATTTTCGACTTGGTATAGACATAAAAACCCACGTTGCTCTTGGAAATATCGGCGTAAACCAAATCGTTTTGTCCAGCGCTCGCGTCGACCATGGCGTTGTTCGCCAACTCCAGGAAACGATCGTAATTGGATGGTTTCTGGACCTTGACCAACCCGCTCGCCGCGGCAAGGCGCACACGGATATGGGCCGTTTCGTCATTCACATAGGGATCGAACACCGAGGGATCCAAATCCCGGCCAATGGTGGCCAACAGCATGAGACTCACCGCACGGGTGCCCGGATCATTGGCCTCCGCCAGATTCGCGTTCAGATCGTTGCGGAAGCGCATCAAATCGAAATAGCGCAGCATTTCCCCGTACTGCAACCTTTTTTGCAAGGGCAACTCGCTGATATTGCGGATGATGGTCCGAAGACCGCCCATCTGAAAATGTTTGATCAGCTCCCGCGCCGCATCCACGGAGGTTGATTCATTCAAGAATTGTTTGACCAACTCATCGCGGTCGGGC
>JBGTRP010000664.1:0-4530 GCA_041940685.1 Acanthopleuribacteraceae bacterium | reverse complement strand
CTTCCTCATACAATCACTTCACTGAAGAAGAGCTGGTGGAGGCAGGATTCAATATTGTCATTTATGCCAACCACCTACTTCGTGCTGCTTTTCCAGCCATGAAGAAAACAGCGCGGAAGTCGCCCGCTCCCGCTATCGCTTGGCCCGGAACCATTTGCTCATGGGCCGTTATGCGGAAGCGGAAAACCTTTTGCGCGAGGCAATCCCAACCCTTTTGACGGAGGGGAAATCAATGGATGTGGCCGATGCCAAGCGGTCATTATCGCGGGTTTTAGCGGGTCAGGGCCGCTACCGGGAAGCCCTGGAGGCCGCCCGCAACGCGCTTGCTCTGCGCAGGCGCATCGTCGAGCCGAACCAACCAGTTATCGGCTTGGACCTCGCCCAAGTCGGCATGATCCACCTTGAAATGGAAAATTGGGAAATGGCGGAGCGAGCCTTGCTCGAATCGAGTCAGATTCTGGAACGCTGGCCCATCGCTCACCGCCGCGACCTGGCTTCCAACGCGCTTGCCATGGGCCGTCTGTACCGTCTGCAATCCCGGTTCCCCGAGAGCGAACGCCGGCTGATGGCCGCGCTCGACATTCGCGCCCGGGTTTTCGGTGAGAAACATTACCTTTACAGCCGGGTGCTCCATGAGTTGGGCGACCTGCAAGCCACCATGAACCGGCCCGATGAAGCCGCCAACCTATACCATCGGGAGCTGGACATCTTGAAGACCCGCCTACCCCGTCACCCCGAACTTGCCGAATGCCTAGGCCAAATCGCGGCGCTGCACCTGGACCAGAACCGACCACTGGAAGCTCGCGCCTTCTTGAACCAGGCCCTCGAACTGTGCCGGGAGGCTTGCGCCTCCGCCGCCCCTATCCGTTCCAAGATCGAAGCCCTGGAAAGCAGGCTGGCGCTGCTGGAGGCCGGAGGTTTGTCCTCGCCGCCCTAAAATGTTCCGGGCAAATATTTTCTTTACCACTTTCGGACATGATTCCTGTTTTACGCTACAGGACGGCCCAGTGAGGCTTTCCTCACCGGCAAGGGGTAGGAAGCATCAAACCACGCGGAGGAGGCAAAAGTGACCAAGACGATAGACGTAACCTATGACGCGGAGAACATGGCTCTTAATATTCAGCAAACCGACGAGGAGATCCGCCAGGGGGAATTATTGGAATGGGTCTTTCACAATATGCCCGCAAAATGTTCGCCCATGATTGTCTTCAAATCGATCATCCGCGACGACGGCGATAATGATTTGCGCTACTACGGCCCATTCCTGGCCATTACACAAGAGATTCCAGGCGCGGACGGCGGCAGGCACCGGGTTTGGGGCATCGTCACCAACCCATTCAACCAGAGCTACGAATATCGCGCCGTCATTTCCAAGGGCGTGGGAGAGGACCCCTTCGACGAGCCCTACGGCAATTCCCCCGACACCGTGGGCAAGGCGATTGTGGTGAGCACCGAGGGCCTGCTCCGCAAGGAGTCTCACGAGATGATGAAGGAACGGCCAAGCAAAGAGATGCGCGAAATCCTGGAACTCGCGGACGGGGCCAACCCACTATCCGCGCTCAGGGGCAAAACCAAGGTGGTGCCGATCACCGAAAAAACCGTCGATGGCGAGCCCGAGTTGGTGATCCACGACGACTGGCTCTGGATTCAGCGCGACAGCCACGACCGTGTGATTTGGGACTTCTCCTTGGTTCCCCGGCACCAGGGCTGGTTCCCCATGGTCGATTTTATCGGCGGCGAGGGCATGGCCTACGTGGATATCAAGAACATGCATTTCGGTCCCTTTTGCTCGCTCACCTACACCATTGGACGGGTGATCGGCAGCGGGCACGGCGAGGTTCCCGGCGGTTATCATTACCGCGTGGCCATGGCCGAAATCTCCTCCAACAAAATGGCCTTCAAGAGCAGCCCGGACCCCGTGGTCGACTACCCGGAGCCCGGCAGCAGCGGGAGCGGCAACTGACCCCGCCAGCCCGATCCAGGCCTTAAAGATTGTAAAGCACACTTGACACGCAACCTTTTCCCGGTTAGGTTCGTTAGTGTCAAGTGTGCTTTACTTTTTGTCAAAGGAGCTCTACATATGAACCAGCCCAAAAAGAGTTTCTGGTCCCTGTGTTTTTCCAACAAGCGGGACCGGCGGTACCAGAACCAGATCGTAGCCTGGGGGTTCGCCTGGTCCTTTACCTGGGTCTTCGCCACCAAGAGCCTGCTCTCCGGCTGGCTGCCCGCGGGCGCGCCGCGACTGGGCCTCATCCTGTTGGCGACCGGATTCGGCGCGGGCATGGTTTGGGCCTATCTCCGGTTCCTGAGGGCTACCGACGAATTGCGGCGCAAAATCGAAATCGACGCGCTCGCGCTCGCGGCCGGCGTGGCCATGATCGGGGGCGTCTCCTACAGGCTCTTGAAGATGGCGGGATTTGTCAGCGGCATGGAACCCATGGATATCGTGATCCTTCTCATGAGCGGCACCTACATGATCGCGGTGCTGCTCGGTTTCCGGCGGTACACATGAAAAACCGGCTCAAAATTCTGCGAGCCGAACGTGACTGGACCCAGGCGGAGTTAGCCGCGGCGCTCGAGGTGTCCCGCCAAACCGTAAACGCCATTGAAAAAGGCAAATTCGACCCTAGCCTTCCCCTGGCTTTTCGCATCGCGCGCTTGTTTGAAATGCCGATCGAGGACATTTTCCAATCCGAGTAATGGCACATCCACGAGTAACAACTTTTTTACAGGAGACGTTTATGAAACCCCTGCTACTGAGCTTTTTGTTCCTGCCCGCCTGCCTCGCCGCCCAAAACGCGGACGGCCACTGGAAGGGCGCCATCAGCCTGCCGAACGCCGAGCTGAAAATCGCGGTCGATCTGAAGGCCGGAGAAACCTGGAGCGGCAGCATCGATATCCCCGCGCAAGGCCTGCGCGGCTACGCGCTCACCGAGGTCGGTGTGGAAGCCGACCGCGTTCGCTTCAAAATGGGCGGCATCCCGGGTGAGCCGAGCTTTGACGGTAAACTCGCGCCTTCCGGTAACGCCATCACGGGCACTTTCAGTCAAGGCGCCCAATCCTTTGCCTTCGCCTTGGAGCGCTCGCAAAAAGATCCAGAGAGTGCAGCGCCCGAGGTCGCCGCCCGTCCCATACCTGGAGAGGGCGCTCCCGGCACCTGGATGGGCACGCTCGAAGCGGGCCCCTCCAAGCTGCGGCTGGCCCTGCATGTTTCCGAGCAAGAGGGTGGCGCCCTAAAAGCCAAGCTCGACAGCCTGGATCAAGGAGTCGAGCTCGATGTGGACAGCATTGCCCTCAAGGATAAGCGGTTGGATTTCGAAATCACCACAATCCAAGGCGCCTTTTCCGGCAGCCTCAACGCTGACGGCAGCGTTCTCGAGGGAACCTGGACCCAAATGGGACAGTCCTTTCCCCTGACCTTTTATCGAACGAAATAAAGGGTTACATCTCGATCGGGAACCTGTTGGTCTCCTGAAATAGCGCCCGGTCTTGCGAATATCGCCTCGCACGCGGCCGGGCCTCTCCCTTTGTCCCATGATGGCTCGGGTGATGCGCGGCCGTAGATTTCCGCACCCTGGGCAAATTGAAGTAGAATGAAAATTGCACGGAGTATGCCTTGATTCTGGGACCCTTTCGGAGGTACACGCATGCGTTTCGCCTTACCCTGCTTCGCCATCGCCAGCTTTTGGCTCGCTTTAGCCGGCAAACCCTTCCTGCCGCTTTCCTTTGACGAAGCCCGCGAGAGGGCGCAAAAAGAAGACAAATTGGTGTTCATCGATTTCTTCACCACCTGGTGCGGACCCTGCAAAATGATGGACCGCGGACCTTGGAAAGACAAGGCTGTCATTTCCTGGCTCGGGGAGCACACGGTGCCCTTAAAAATCGATGCCGAGATCGAAATCGCGTTAGCCAAAAAGTACGCGGTCCACGCCTATCCCACCCTGCTCTTCCTCAAACCCGACGGCAAGGAGGTGGATCGGATGGTGGGTTTCCACGACAAACGGGACTTCTTGCAAACGGCCGGTCAAATTTTGGCTGGAAAGTCCACTCTCGATTTGGCCAAGGAAGATTTCGATCAGGCGGATGAGAGCGACCCCATGGCCCGCATGGAATACGCTCGCACCCTGGTTCAAAAGCGCAAATACGCCGAGGCATGGGAACATTTGCTCTGGTGCTACGAGAATGGCGTTGAGGCTTCACCGGCCTTTGTCGGCGTCCACGGCAGCTTTCTCTTGAGTGACATGATTCATTTGGGCCGTTATCACCGCCCGGCGCGGGATTACTTCGAGAAACGGCTGGAAAAGCTGCGCCAATCCGTTTTGGATGACGAGGCCGGGGTAGCGGAAGCAAGGGAGCTTGGCAGGCTGTTGAACCAACTCGGCAAGGATGAGCGGGCCGAAACGCTCATCGATGACATTATCAAAACCGACCCCGAATCTCCTATGCTCACGGCCTTGGTCTCAGAAAACTGGGAATACCTGACTGAAATCAAACGCTTCGCACTCCTGAACCGCTACATGGATATCCCCG
>JBGTRP010000663.1:0-4531 GCA_041940685.1 Acanthopleuribacteraceae bacterium | reverse complement strand
CCGCGGTCCTGCGCGCCACTTGAACCTTGGCCGCGTCCTCGCCCAGCCTGGGCAGGTTCCGTCTGACGTAATCCAATGCCTGTTGGGAGAAATCAAAGCCCTGGTAGCTTTCCGCGGCCCCGGCCAGCTTGAACAACAGCAAGCCCGTGCCGCAACCCAACTCCAAGATCCGACCGGGCGGCTCGGCGAGAATGCGGTCCATGGTGGTGTCGCGCCAGATGCGCATCTCATCCGCGGGGATGGGTCCGCCGCTGTAGCTGCTGTTCCAGCCGATGATATTAAAAAATGGATCGGTTTCGGGCGCCGATTCTTCATAGGTGGTGGCGTAGAGATGGCGCCATTGGGAAATGAAGTCGGTTTCCAGGTCCTTGTTTTGCGCGCTATCGCCATCATGGCCCCCGCGCCATTCCGGTACGGCATAGGCGACCAGCGCTTTTTCGCCCGGCACATCCTCCCGAACCACCACGGCGGCCTCGCGAATGGCGGGATAGGCCGCGATCAGGCTCTCCACCTCGCTTGGCTCGATGCGGAAACCGCGCAGCTTGACCTGCTGATCGATGCGGCCCAGGAATGCGATGTTTCCGGGCCTCCGCTCGTCCCCGTACACGGGCAGGTAACGGGCGAGATCTCCGGTGCGGTACATCCTCGCGCCCGCCTCCCCGGCAAAGGGATCGGGAACGAAGCGGACCGCGCTGAGCGCCGGCCGGTTCAAATACCCCTCGGAAAGGCCGGCCCCGCCCGTGCAAAGCTCGCCGGGCACACCCACGGGCACGGGCGTGAGCGAGGGGTCCAGCAGATAGACGCGCGTGTTGCCCACCGCGCGGCCGATGGGCACGGACGCGCCAACCTGGTCCGCGCCGCTCACGAGGTGACAACAGGTAAAGGTAGTGTTTTCCGTGGGGCCGTAACCATTGATTAGCACGGGTCCGGGCCGGAGGGCCAGCATTTTTTGGACATGCGCGGGCGAAAGCACATCGCCGCCGGCCAGCAACACCCGCAAACCCTGGAGCGCGTCCGGAGCTTCATCCACCATTTGGTGAAACAGGCCCGCGGTCAGCCACAGGACGGTAATGCGCTGGTCGCTCAGGAAGCGGCCTAACTCCAGCAGCGATGGTTTTTGTGTGGGCAACAAAACCAGGGCCGCGCCGTTCAGCAGCGCGCCCCAGATCTCCAGCGTGGCCGCGTCGAAGGCCGTGTTCGCGGCCTGGGCCACCCGATCCTTCCGCTGGAAGGAGATGTAGTTGGTCTCGCGAACCAGGCGGACGATCGCCCGTTGCGGGGCCACGGAACCCTTGGGCCGGCCCGTGGAGCCGGAAGTGTACATGATGTACGCGGGCGCATGCGCGGAAAGCTCCGGCTTGCGAGGCCTGGCGGGACCCAGGCCGTTGCGCCGACCCGGGTCCAGTAATCGAATGCCCTTGGGCAATCGCGGCGCGGCCTGCCGCGAGGTGACCAGCACCAGGTCGAGGCCCGCGTCCTCGATCATCATCGCCAGCCGTTGCGCGGGGTAATCGGGATCGAGAGGCACGTACGCGGCGCCGCATTCGAGAATGCCCAAAATGGCCGTGATCATCTCGATACGGCGCGGCATGTAGACGCCGACCGGGGCGCCCGGCCTCGCGCCCAGACTCTTGAGCACCCGGGCGATGCGGCCCGACTCGCGGGCCAGAACCGCATAGGTCAAGATTTTTGTCGCGCCCCGCGCCTCTCCGGGCATTACCAGCGCGGCGGCCTCAGGGCCGCGGGCCGCGGTTTCGTGGAACAAACCGATGACCGAACGGTTGGCGGGGTAGTCCCGCGCACTTGCATCCCAGGTTTCGCGCAAAAGGGCCAGCTCCCGATCATCGAGCATGGAGATGCGGTCGATCGCCAAGCCGGGCGCGCGCGTCAGCGCTTCCAACAAGTGGGTGTAGTGGTTTAGGAGCCGCCGGATGCTTGCCGCTTCGAAGAGATCGCCGTTGTATTCCACGAAGCCCGCGATGCCCTCCGCCGGTTGCTTGTCGCCGGAGTTCGGCTGCCATTGATCCTCGTCATGCAGATTGATCCACAGATCGAAAGGCGTGGACTTCTTTTCGATGGCCAGGGTTTCCAGCGCAAGCCCGGGCAGGCTCAGATCCGGCTTGGGCACGTTTTGCCAGGCAAACATGACCTGAAACAGGGGGTTGCGGCTGGGATCGCGCTCCGGCTGCAGTTCCTCCACGAGCTTCTCGAAGGGCAGATCTTGATGGGCGTAGGCTTCCAAGGCCACCTCGTTGACCCGGCCGATCAGACCCTGGAAATCCAGGTCCGCGCGATTTTCGAAGCTCGTGCGCAGCACCAACGTGTTCACGAAGAAACCGATCATCCCTTCCAACTCGGATCGGTTGCGGTTGGCAATCGCGGTCCCCACCAACAAATCGTCCTGGCCCGTGTAGCGGGAGAGCAGCAGCTTGAAGGCGGCCAATAGCACCATGAACAGGGTCACGCCTTCCTCGCGGCTGAAGGCCCGCAGCCGCGCGCCGAGCGCGGCGTCCATGGCAAGCGGCAACACGCGCGAAGGCGCGCCCCCCAATTCCGGGCGCGGATAGTCCGTGGCCAACGCCAAAAGCGGAATCTCGCCGCCTATCCGCGCTTCCCAGTACGCGAGCTGTTGTTGGTAAACCGCGCCCGTGAGCCAACGGCGCTGCCATCCCGCGAAGTCCGCGTATTGGATGGCGGGCTCGGGCAGTGGCGCGGGCCGGCCGGCAAGGGCGGCCTTGTAAAAGGTGACCAATTCGTGGACGAACACGCCCGCGGACCAGCCGTCGAACACGATGTGATGGAAGTTGAGCAGCAGCAGGTGGTGGTCGTCCCTTACACGGAGCAGGCCCGCGCGCAGCAGAGGCCCTCGGGCCAGGTCGAAGCCGGTGCAGGCGTCCCGTTCCAGTAAGCCAATGGCGAGAGGCTCCCGCGCGGCGCGGCCGAGACCCCGCAGGTCCGCCAGGTAAAGCGCGGTCTTTTGTTCGGGCGTGATCACCTGTTGCGGCTCGCCGGAACCCGGCTCGAAACGGGTGCGCAGGATCTCGTGGCGGCCGAGAATCGCGTCGAGCGCGGCCTGCAGCGCCCGCGGGTCCAGGCGGCCGCGAAGGCGCAAGCCCGTGGGAATGTTGTAGGCCGTGTCGCCGGGATGCATGCGGTCCAGGAACCATAGCCGTTCCTGGGCATAGGAGAGCGGGAAGGCCAAGGGCTCCGCGCGGGGCAAGGGCTCGATCGGCGGCGCGCGGAAGCCGCGGGTGTCTTCCCGCATTTCGTCAATTACACCGGCCAGGTCGGCGAGTCTCGGTTTCTCCAAAAGACGGCGCAGGGGTAGGTCGATCCCAAAGCGTTCCTGGATTTGGTGAAGCGCGCGCATGGCCAACAGCGAATGACCGCCCAGGGCCAAGAAATCGGAGGAGGCTCCGATCCCGCCGACCCCCAGGACCTGGCTCCAAATTTCGGCGATGGCCGCCTCGGTCGCGGTCCGCGGCGGCCGCGCGGGAAGCTTTTCGATCGGGGAGCCGAACTCCGTCAATGGCATGCGGGAAAGCGCGCCGCGATCGATCTTGCCATTGGGCGTCAGCGGCAGCGCATCCAGGAATACGAAGTGGGCGGGGACCATGTAGGGGGGCAAATCGCGCGTCACCAGCGCCCTTAATGCCTCCACATCAGGCCTGGCGTCCCGAGCCACCGCGAAGGCCACCAACTGCCGCCCCTGGCGGGGCGTCTCGCGCGGGCAGACCGCGACCCGGCCGATGTGAGCATGGCGCGAGAGGCAGGCCTCGATTTCACCCGGTTCGATGCGGTAACCGCGCAGCTTGATTTGGGCGTCCACGCGACCCAAATGCTCGATTTTGCCGTCCGCGAGAAAACGGGCCAGGTCGCCGCTCCGGTAAAGGCGGCCGCCGGGTAGGGCCCCGAACGAATCCGGCAGGAACCGTTGGGCGCTCAAGCCGGGCTGGTTCGCGTAACCGCGCGCGAGTCCGTGGCCGCCGATAAACAGTTCGCCCGCCACGCCTAAGGGGGTCGGCCGGTAAGCGCGGTCCAGAATGTAGAGCGCGGTATTGGCGATGGGCCGGCCGATGCTGGCCGTGCCTGATGGATGCGCCGGCTCCTCGGGGGAGAGGCCGTGGACCGAGGACCAGATCGTGGTTTCCGTGGGCCCGAACAGGTTCCAAACCGCCGCGCCGGCGCCGGTAAGCGCCTGAGCCAAGGTTGCATCGAGTGCTTCCCCGCCGCAGAGCACCCGGATCCGGCGCGGGTTGGTCCAGCCGGATTCCAACAGCATGCGCCAGGTGGCGGGGGTGGCCTGCGCCAGGGTCATGCGGTGGCCGTCGATGGTCCTCGCGAGTGCGAAACCATCGCGGGTGAGGTCGGCCGAGGCCATTTCCAGCGCCGCGCCGCGCAACAAGGGTAGGAACAGCTCCAGTCCTGAGATATCGAAACAGATCGTGGTGACCGCCAGCAGGCGGTCATCCGGTTCCAGTCCCGGTTGTTGCGCCATGCCGTGAAGAAAATTGACCAGTGCGCGCCGCGG
>JBGTRP010000662.1:0-4547 GCA_041940685.1 Acanthopleuribacteraceae bacterium | reverse complement strand
GCTCTACCGACTGAGCTAACTGGCCGTATTTCACCTAGAGGAGACCCTGCCGCAAAAAAACCCGCTGGCCGGGAAGTGCTCGCGAATGGGCCGGGAAATACACCCCTCCGTTGGAACAGCGGCGATTATGACCCAGGCGCTCCGGGCCTGTCAATAAATTTTTCCGGCCCGTTCTGCCCCCTCCAAAGGGGGAATGAACCAAGGGTCGAACGGATCGCGAACCCCCGGCGATTCGAGGCTTCCGGAAGCAGGCGACTTCCCCGACGCTTCAAGCGATGTAAAGGGCCAATCCCTTGAGGTAGGCGCCCTCGGGGAAATGCAGGTGAACCGGATGGTCCGGACCGGCGCCGAAGCTTTCCAACAAGCGGGCCTCGCGGCCCGCATCGCGCAGTCCCAAAAAGACGCTTTGACGGAAGGATTCCGCGCTCACCACGCCGCTACAACTGAAACTGAGCAGCAAGCCGCCGGGTTTGATCCAACGGGCGGCATCGCGGTTGAGTTGGCGATAAGCCTTCAAGGCCTTGGCCTCGGCGCGGGTGTTTTTGGCAAGCGAGGGCGGATCCAGCACCACCACATCCCATTCCGGTTGGGGATCGCTTCGCAAGAACTCGAAAAGGTCGGCCTTGTGGCTTGTCTGGCGGGCGGCGGGCAGGCCGTTGCGCGCCAGATTTCGGGCCAGTAGGTCGAGGGCCGGGGCCGAGCTGTCGACCGACCACACGCGGGCGGCGCCGCCGGCCAGGGCGGCGAGTGAAAAACCACCGCTATAGCAGCAAAGGTCCAGCACATGACGGTTTTTAACCAGGCCCTTCAGCCAGGCGCGTTGCGCCCGTTGATCCAGGTAAAAACCGGTTTTGTGACCGGTGCGCGGGTCCACCTCATAGACGATGCCATGCTCCTCGATGGTAAGCGGCAAGGCGCATTCTCCGTGCAGGAACCCGACCGCGGAGGGTAACCCTTCCTGTTTGCGCGCGTGACCCTCGCTCCGCTCGAACACCGACCGGGCGCCCGTGATCTCCAGCAGCCAGGAGACGAGGTCGGGCTTCAGGCGCTCCATGCCCGCGGAGTTGATTTGGATGCACAAAAGGTCGCCATAGCGGTCCACGGCAAGACCTGGAAAGCCGTCGTTTTCGCCGTGAATCAAACGGTAGGCCTTGCAGTCGGGCGGCATGACGCGCCGCCGCAAGTTCTGGGCCTGCGCGAGGCGCGTTTGCCAGTCCTCCGCTGAAAAGTCCATGCTTTCAAACGAGATCATGCGCAGGCTGATGCTGTTGTCGGGATGGTAGAAGGCGCAACCCAGGGGCCGACCATCCTGGGAAACCACCCGCACCAGGGCGCCGGCTTCCAGGCGCGGGCGTTTGCCGAGACCCTGAGAAAAGACCCAGGGATGGCGGTAGCGTTTGAGGATTTCGGCGCGCTTGGCCTTGAGCGTGACCCTCGGAGTTGACATGCGGCTGCCTCATCGTCTTGGCGCGGGGCTGGAGTCCATGATCCGCCGTTGAACCTAGCACGTGATCGGTTTGCCGCAAAGCGAATTCACGCGCGTCCGAGTCAGATTCAATTTTCATTACGGCGCTAAACTTTTTTAGCGGGTTTCCGTTTATGACACAGGATTGAGGCGGCGGGGCCCTTGAAAGGCAAGGGGTCGCGCCGAGTCCCTTCCTGGAAACGCCGGTTTATTCAAAGTCAAGAATTTCCTGCCGGCGTTCCCATGACCCCATCCACCACTGCCGTCCCAAGAAAAGGCGAGGTTAGATTATGAAATGGCATGTAGAATGTCACGACCGATTTGCGGTCGTTCACCTACAAGGAAAAATTGAAATCGGCAGCGGAGACGTTCACCTGCGCGAGGCCATTGAGGCCGCGGAAAAGCTGGGCCACAACCATCTGATCTTGGACCTGGCGAAGGTGAGCCGCGTCGACAGCGCCGGAATCGGAGAATTGGTCAACCAGTACCGGCGTCTGCGTGAGCGAGGGGTCCACCTATGTCTCACCAGGCTTAACGCCAAAATTTACCACTTGCTGGCATTGACCCGGCTGGTCACGGTCTTTCCCATCTTCGACAGCAACGAGGATGCGATTCAGTGCATTCCGCTCGCGGCATAATGCGGGGACCGGAGGTTAGAAATCAGCGGTCAGGAGACGGGGGGATCGTTTTACCGCGCCTCAAGACCGACTCTGATTCTGGGCTCCGGGACTCGGGGACCACGCCTTCCAGCCGAAGCCGGCCTCGGGAGAGGATGGTGATCGAGCCCCGCTCCGCCGTGATCAGGATGGGAACGCCCGCGCGCTCCAGATTGTCCAGCACGCCTGGATAGGGATGTCCGAAGCGATTGCCGCGGCCGCAGGAGATCAGGGCCGCCGCGGGAGCCCAGCGCGCGAGAAAAGAAGCGCCGGTGGCGCTGCGGCTGCCGTGATGGCCCACCTGCAGCACGGAACCATCCAAGCCGTTGGGTTCTGGCAGCCGCCGCTCCATCCAGCGTCCCGCGTCTCCCGTGAACAGCACCGACCAGCCGCGTCCACGGATCGTCAAGACGAGGCTCGCCTCGTTGCTGTTGGGAGCCTCAAGGTCCGGTAGCGGCCAGAGCACATCGATTTCCATGCCTTCCAGGCGGATCCGCTGTCCCCCGGACAAGCCGCGGAAAGGGTAAGCCTGCAGGCTCGGTATTGCGCGCAGGGCCGGCAATGCCTCGGGCGAAGAAAAAATGGTAAGGTCCGGTAGCGGCTCTTCGAGGAAATTGAAATGGTCCCGGTTGGCATGGGAAAGGAACGCGGTCGGGGTTTGCCGCGCGCCATATAGCCGTAACAGGTGTCGGAATCGCTGCCGAACGGGTAACTCGCCGCCCGCATCGAAGAGGGTGCCCGTCCCGGATTCCGAGACATGAAGCATGCAGAGTCCCTGACCCGCGTCCAACATGACCAGCCGTTCCCCCGTCAGAGGCCGGTTGAAGAGCGAAAAGAGACCGAGCACCGCCAGGGCCCCGTACCAACGCAGCTCGGAACGGCCATGGAGGAGCGCGAGGGCCAGGAGGGTTAACACGGCCAGCACCACCAGCGGCTGATGGGGAAAACGGACCCATTCCAAGGCTCCGTCCCCCACCCGAATGTGCTCGATGACAAACAGCAAGGCCTTTTCACAGCCATTGGCCAAGGACGCGATAGGCGCCCAGATCAGCGAAAGGAGGGATAGCGACATGAGGCCCAACAGCAGCCAGAGAACCGCGAATCCCAAGAGGTTCCAAAACAAACTGGTAAAGGTGCTGGAACAACCGAAAAGGAGGTGGATGGGGATGACGAACAATTGAGCCGACACGATTGGCAAAAAGGGCCGCGCAACTCGGAGCCATGGATGGCGCAAGGGCGAGGCAGGCGCTTGTCGACCCCCCAAAATCAGCCCCAAGCTCGCGCCGAAGCTGTACCAAAATCCGGCCTGAAGCAACACCAATGGATCGGAGAGCATGCCGATCAGCAGCAAGCCGCACCAGAGCCGAAGCCAGGAGCGGGGGCGGTTCCAAAAGGGGAGCCAGCTCCAAAAGACGAGCATCCAGGCCGCGCGCGTGACCGAAACCGACCAACCCATCCAGTGCGCGAATCCCAACAGGCCCAGTGTGGTGAGCAGGGCTCTCCAGATAGGGCTTCGGATGGGAAACAGCGCCAATTGGAGCAGGAGATAGACGACCAGACAATGGAGCCCGGAAATCGCCAGCAAATGGCCCAGCCCAAAGGGCTCCAGCCTTCGGCTCCAGGTAAAGGAGGGAATCCCCTTGGTGAAGAGCGCGACCAACTCCCGATTCCCCATGCTGAGCGCGGAGTCGTTGCCGGAAACGCTTTTTCCTATCTTCAGCAGGCGGAGATCTTTAATGGAGCCGTGAAAACGAGGCATATAGCGTTCCCGAAGGCCCTGCATGGGCCAGGGAATGGGGCGGGGCTCCCAGTCGCGGCCGAGCCGGATCCAAGCGGTCATCCGCGCATGACGTTGGGGAATGCGTTCAAGCGTGGGCGTATACAAAGTCAGCTTTTTAAGTGAGAAATCCACCCGGTCCGGGCTCAGCACCCGGATGCGGTCGACCTTGATGGCCGATCCGAAGCGGGTTTCCCATTGGTAGAGGACGCGCGCCTGGATACGATACGCCTTTCCCAAATGCGCTTGGGTGGGCAGGTAGGCCTCCGCCTTGCGCAAAAAATCGCCCGAAACCTGGTTTCCAAGCAAGGCGCCCAACAGGCACGCCAGCGCCAGGCTCGGCGCGGGCCAACGGGAAGCGGAAATATAAATGAACCCGCATCCCGCGCAGATCAGGAAGGAAAAGAGGAGGGCGGAGGGACGCCATTGGAAATAAAAGCCGCTGGTGACGCCCAGAATAAGGCTTAACGGCAATATCCAGCGAGCCAGGACAAGCATGAGAAGGCATCCTGGTGGCCGGGACCCCGGCAGTAGTGGAGTGGCCATGGAAACTTGAATCCGCGTCTATTCTATTTTAGGAAAGGGCGCTTTTGCCAAAATAATTCACGGGCATGATGTTGCTTCTTGCGGAAATGCACAGCGCGAACCC
>JBGTRP010000661.1:0-4574 GCA_041940685.1 Acanthopleuribacteraceae bacterium | reverse complement strand
CCGAGACGCTCGACGAATGCCGGCCGGAGATCATCAGCAACAAGCTCAAGATTCTCCTGCAGATGTCGCTCGTGCTCGTGCACGGCGCGATGAAACCGATCGTGCGGATCGGTCGGTTCGCGGGCCAGTACGCGAAGCCCCGCTCCAGCCCCACGGAAAAGGTCAATGGCCTTGAGATACCCTCTTATCGCGGCGATTCCGTCAACCGGCTGGAGGCTACGCCGGAAGCGCGCGAACCCATGCCAGAGCGGATGCTGCGCGCCTACCACCAATCCGCCAGTACGCTCAATTTGCTGCGCGCATTTACTCATGGCGGCTACGCGGACCTCAGCATGGTCAATAGTTGGAATCTTGAATTTGTAAAAAACAGCACCCTTGGAAACCACTACGAGGAACTGGCCACCAGCATTCACCGCACCCTGCGCTTCATCAAGGCCTGCGGCATCGATTCCCATAAATTCCCGCAACTGCATCAGGTGGATTTATATACCTCACACGAGGGATTGTTGCTCGAATACGAAACCGCCCTCTCCCGGCGGGACTCGCTCACCCTCGACTGGTATAACGTGGGTGCGCACATGATTTGGATCGGGGACCGTACCCGTCAGCTGGATGGCGCGCATCTGGAGTATGCGCGTGGGATCAAAAACCCGATCGGGTTAAAGGTTGGGCCGAAAAGCTCAACCCCGACAACGAACAGGGGCGGGTGGTCCTGATCGCCCGATTCGGCGCCGGCCGAATCGAGAAACTCCTGCCCCCCTTGATCCGCGCGGTCAGCCGGGCCGGCCATCAGGTGGTCTGGAGTTGCGATCCCATGCACGGCAATACCTTTACCTCCGATTCGGGTTTCAAAACCCGTCATTTTAAGGATATTTTGGAAGAGCTCAGCAAGTTCTTCCGCATCCACGCGGCGGAGGGCAGCATTCCCGGGGGCGTCCATTTTGAGTTGACCGGCGACGATGTCACCGAGTGCCTGGGCGGTTCCGACAATATTAAGGATGAAGAGCTGAATCATTACTATGAAACGGCTTGCGACCCCCGTCTCAATGCAAGACAGAGCTTGGAGCTGGCGTTTCGGTTGTCGGAATTGGTTGGCCAATAGGATCGCAAAAGGCACCTCGTTCGGGAACAAAGGATTGCGGATGGGCGTGAAACAAAGGCTCTTGGAAAAAGCGGCGGCCATGAACAAACGCGTGGTTTTTCCCGAGGGCGGCGACGCCCGCGTGATCGAGGCGGCCCATCAGTTGGCGGAACGGAAATTGGCCCGGCCCGTGCTCATCGCGGAACCCGAGAATGTGCTCCGAATGCGAGGAGGGTCCCGGCGGGGAGAAACGAAACTCGAAATCCTTTCCCCGCAAAGAGACGCGGATCGCTTTGCGCAACGCCTGCTGGCGTTGCGCGCCCATAAGGGCTTGAGAGAGAGTGATGCCGCTGTGCTCGCCCGAGATCCGCTCTATCGCGGCGCTTTGATGGTGCGCGATGGGGAAGCGGATGCATGTGTGGCGGGCGCGGTGCGCACCACCTCGGAAACGGTTCGGGCCGCGCTGCAGTGTATCGGCGCCGCCGGAGGCACGGTTTCCAGTTTCTTCCTGATGATTTTCGAAAAGGAGGATCGCTGTCTGCTGTACGCGGATTGTGGCGTGATTCCCTTTCCCACGGCCACCCAACTCGCCGATATTGCCATCTCCTCCGCGGAGAGTTGGAGGGCGTTGACCGATCTCGATCCCGTGACGGCGCTGCTTTCGTTTTCTACCCATGGCAGCGCGCACGACCCCAGCATCGATGTCATCCTGGAGGCTTTGAAGCTCGTGCGCGAGCGCGCGCCGGAATTGGCGGTCGATGGAGATTTGCAGGCGGACGCGGCATTGGTCGCCGATGTTGCCAAGCGCAAATGTCCGGGCTCTCCCGTCGCGGGAAAGGCCAATGTCTTCATTTTTCCCAATCTGCACGCGGGTAATATTGCCTATAAGCTAACCGAAAGATTGGCCGGCGCAATTGCCGTGGGCCCGATCCTCCAAGGACTTTCCCATCCCATGAACGACCTGTCCAGAGGTTGTTCCGTGGAGGATATTGTGCTTGCCGCGGCCATTTCAGCCATTCAATGCGGGCCGGAATAGGCTTCGCCACTCCAATAGAGCCCCGTCCCGAACCCGCCGGTAATTTTACGGATGCGACCAGGAGTCTACCTTGTTGGAAACGGAATTCTACGCGCGGCCAACCCTGGCCCTGGCCCGCGCCCTGCTCGGCAAAACCCTGGTGCATCGCCTGGACGGGGAAGAACTGAAAGCCAGGATCGTCGAGGTCGAAGCCTACCACCAGCGGGGGGATGCCGCCTCTCATTCCTTTCGCGGCCCATCCAAACGCAACGCGGTGATGTTCGGTCCGCCCGGCCACTTATACGTGTACTTTATCTATGGAATGCACTACTGTATGAACGTGGTAACCGAGCCGGCCGGAACCGGCGCCGCGGTTCTCATCCGCGCGCTGGAGCCCATCGCTGGCCTTGCCGGCATGCGCGCCAGGCGCGGCGCGGCTGTTCAAGATGGACAATTGACCAATGGGCCGGCCAAATGTTGCCGCGCGCTTGGAATTGGAATGGAGTCCAACGGCCTCTCCCTGCTGGGAACGGATCTTTTCCTGCAAGAGGGACCGCCGGTTGCCGATGAGATGGTTCAAATAAGCGAACGCATTGGAATTTCGAAAAGCAAAGATCTGCCATGGCGGTTTTATGTGCGCGATAATCCCTTTGTCTCCAAAAAATGACGGCTCCCGATCCAGGCAGGCCCTCGGAACTTGCCCATGAGCCTGCTTGATCGTTATTCCCATTGGATTTTTGATCTGGACGGCACCCTGACGCGCTCCATTTTGGATTTCCCCAAGATTAAAAAACAATTGGGCCTGCCCCTCGACCGTGGAATCCTGGAGGCGCTGGCCGACATGGATGAGGGTCGCGCCGCCGCAATATCGGCGAAACTTGACGCCATCGAGCTCGAAATGGCGGGCCGCGCGGACGCGGCCCAAGGCGTGGAGCCGCTGCTGACACAACTCGCGGAGCGCGGCCACCGTATCGGCGTGCTTACCCGCAACAAAAAGAATCACGCCTTGCGGACGCTCGGCGCCATTGGCCTGGGACGTTTTTTCCCGCCCGAATTTATCTTGGGCAGGGAGGAGGCGGCCCCCAAGCCCAACCCGGAGGGGATTCATAAGTTGTTGCGCCTGTGGCGCGCGTCCGCCCGGGAAACCCTGATGGCCGGTGATTACCTTTTCGACCTGCAGGCGGGACGCGCCGCGGGAACGGGTACCCTGTTCGTCGATCCCCGCGGCGCGCGCCAATTCTGCGATTGGGCGGACTTCACCGTCACGCGGCTCGATGAGCTTTTGGAAATCGAGGACCTTCAGGATCGAAATCCGGCTGAAGATTGAACCGGATGCAAGTATTCCTAGCGGGATGCGTCGGGGACGCCCAGTCGGGGACGCCCAGTCGGGGACGCCCAGTTAGGGACGCTCCGTCAGGGGCGCTCAGCCCGGCCGGTTCAGGAATTTCGGGAGCTGGTTGTCGGCATCCCAGCGGACAAGATTCGAGATGGAAAATGAAGCAGTGCTTGCGCCTGGACGGCGGCTTGGCAATCCAATCCTGACACAATATAAAAGACTTTGGCCGCCAAGGCGACCGTCGGTTTCGTACGCCTTTCGCCCGCGTTGCAATTGATTTTTTTGGCCGTCCAATCGGCGCAAACGTCCGAGACCCGGCGCGGACGGACGAATCGCCACACAGCCCTACTTCCGCGTTCAAAATTAATTTTGCGACCCGAGAAATGTGAAGCGAAGCACATTCCGCGAAGCGGGCCCACACCGGAGACTACTTTTTTCATCTATTTCCGTAGAAAGAAAAAGGGAAAGCATAACTCTTTTGCAAAAGCGCTTCCCCTTGAAGGAACCCCGTCAAAGACGAGTTAAATGGATGAATAGATAGGATTATTCTTGTGGTAAAAAAACCTCAATTCGAATGGAGTTGAAAATGCCCAGATGGGCCCGTTCGCGGGCAATCTGGAGCGAGTTCTTTGCCAATATATCCCTGCTGGGACATGCGCCGTTTTAAGGCAAACCGGCAATCTTTGCCGTAAAGGCCCGATACCCTCGGCGCCCCCACAATCTTGGCGAAAAACCGGGGTTCGGCCCGCGCTTCGAAACGCCATCTCCCTAACACCTGTTCCTCAAAATGCCAACCTCAAAATCCATGTTTGCCTGCGAAAGATATCTTAAAAATTTATGGTGTAAGGATCATTATTCTCGAAACATAACGCAAAGCCCAGTATTATTCAACAGTTTTTTCAGTTTTTTTTCACAAAGTGACAACGAACAACAGATTACTCTCATTTCCAGCTTTAAAGATAGGTATTTACCCGCCTACCCGCCTTTCAAGATTAGTTAAAAAAAAGGCCCCAAAACGGCCAACGACTATTATTGATTTGATTTCCCGGTCCGGGCCTATTTCGAGCGGGTCTGGTCGGACGTCGAAGACGTGCTGGCCGCCGAGACCCGGCTGAAGGCCGGGGTGGTCGAGATCCTCGACT
>JBGTRP010000660.1:0-4577 GCA_041940685.1 Acanthopleuribacteraceae bacterium | reverse complement strand
ACGAGGTAGTACAGGTATTGATCGCGCACCAACCAGTTGGCGGTATTTTCCGCCGAGAAATTTTCGATCAACAAATGCTCCGCACCCGCTTCCCGATACCAGAGTCCGAGCTGGGCGAACTTGGTGAAGTAGAGACGGCTCTGATTCACGAACGAGTTATAGCCGCCATGATGGGTGACCTGAATGGCCTGGCCCCCCTCGATGGGGCGTCTCCAGATCTGCCAGGAGCCGTCCCGGTCGCTTGAAAAATAGAGCGCGCGCCCATCGGGCGACCAGTTCCCCAGTGTTTCCCGGTTTCCGGATGGCGTCACCAAAATAGGCGTTCCACCGTCCGCGGAAATGCGGAAAAGTTGGGAGTTGCCGTCCTGGAGCACATCGAATACCAGTTGGCGCCCGTCCGGCGACCATCTGGGAAACTGAAGATAGGGGCCGTGAAAATGAGTCAGCCGCAACAGGTTGCCGCCATCGGGCCGGCATACCCAAATTTCGGGGTAGCCCGAACGATAGGAAATAAAGGCCACCCGTTCCCCGTCAGGAGAAAACACCGGAGAAAGGTCGAAATGGCTGGAAGCAACCAGGCGCCTGGGCCGGGATTCATCCGATCGAAGGTCCTGAACCCAAATATTCTGTTCCACCAGCTTGTGAGTGAAGGATAAATAGCGGCCGTCAGCGGAACATTCAGGAGACATGATGGGGATCAGGGAGGCGGACAATTTCCGCGTAGACCCGTTGAGTCCCAACTCCCAAAGCTCGGAATAGCCGCCGCGCTGGGAGGCATAAACCAACCCGCCGCCATGGGGCAGCCAGGTTTTGCCATTAATATAGCGGCGATCAAAGGTGAGCCGGGTAGGTTCGGGCGGCCGGGAAATGCTCGTGGTGGGTACGGAAACCAAAAAAAGGTCTTGATCGCCGCCCTTTCCGGTGACTCTTTCGAACAGAACGAAATTGCCGTCGGGACTGAAGCGGGGCTGAAAATCTCCGATGGAGGCGGAACCGGGATCGGTGAGCGCTTCCCATTGGTTTGTTCGCAGAGATAGCCGATAAATTCGATGGGGCAACCCGTTCTGCCCGCCCGCGGAAAAGGCGAGCCACTCCCCATCGGGAGAAAAGGAGATGCCCTCAATCGAACCCAATTGCCTATCGAACAGCCTGCGCTCACTGCCTCCCAGCAGCGGCCGCATAAAGATGCCGCCGGTTTCGGAGCCCCGGACAAACGCCACGTGCCCGCCTTCCGGATGCCATGCCGGATAATCCTCGGATTCGCCGCTGTGAGTCAATTGGAAGGGTGTTTCCTCTCCCAGCGTTTTAATCCAAATATCGTAATTGTGGCCCCCTTCCGGGCCTTCCCAAACCAGGGCGATCCGTTTCCCATCCGGAGAGAAAGGAGAGTAATATTCGTGACCCGGATAGGTCGTCAATGGAACCAGCTTCACGGATTCCGTGGGCATTCCAAAGTCGGTTAGCCCTTGAGACCCATCCGGATTTCTGACCAGCAGCCACACCAGAGCGGGCAAGATGATCAATGCGGCGGCGACCAGGAGTTTGGCGGCGCCGCGATTGAGCCGGGGTTTGGAATGCGCCTCGGCCGCGTACTCCGGCAGCGCCAGTTCGGGAGAGGATGGGCCTGTCGCCGGCCGCGCCAGGAGTCGGTAACCTTTCTTGTAAACGGTTTCAATGAAACGGGGCGTTTTGGGCGCATCGCCCAGCGCGCGCCTCAATTCGGAAATGGACCGGGTAAGGACCTCCTCCCCCACGTTTCGATGATCCCAAACCGCCTCGAGAATTTGATCCTTGCCGAGCACCTCCCCTGGCGATTGGGCGAGGAACACCAAAACCCGCATGACCATGGGTTCAAGCCGGATGGTGACGCCATCTTTTTCGATGCGGTTGCCGGCGGGCTCCACCCGGATCTCCCCGATGTGGAAAGGGGCAATTCTCGATTGGCTTTTACCGTCCACGGCCTCACCTCGGATGTGATCTGGTTGGTTCCCTTCCTAACATATACGAATGGGGATGCGTTTTGTGACAAAGACGGTCCCGGGAAAGGAATGAGGCAAATGGTATCGAGGGTTTAAGACCGATTTGGAATTAATGGATCGGGCGCCGGTAACCAAGCCCTGGCTGTTTCATTCAAAAAGCGGCACCCATTTCACTCCAATTGGAGTTATTTTTGATCCCTGCCGGTTTTATGCTCAACGAGGCGTCTGGGCGGCCATGGCGCGTTCTAAATCAATGTTATTGAACTTTACATACTTGATTTGACGCCATGACAGGTAAGTGGGCGGATTCGCGTTGTATTCGTAAATGAGGACGCCGCCATTTCCCGTATTCACATCATTGCTGCCTCCCAAAAGCAGGGATTCCCCGTTAATCAAGACCGCCTTACACCTTTTTCTGCCCGCTGGCTCAAGGGTGTCAATAATGCCGAATGCTATGGCATAATCCACTTTCCCATCTCGGCCATCCATGATCTCCCAGCGTTCGGATTCATCGAGGTCAAACACCAGCCGGCCCGTGAGGGTATTGCCTTTTTTGTCGATGACCTTGCCGTGCAGCAAATGGTGCCTTCGATAGGCGTGGAAAGGGCGCCCGCTGCCCGAGTGATCCTCAAATGTCAATTTTTTGAAGGCGCGCCAGGAAACCGTCACGCGGCCGAACCGCGCATCTTCGATATCGATGCCGCGATTGGAACGGTTTACATCGTTGGAGCCGTGCAACAACAGTTGGTCGCCATTGCGCAGGGTCAACCTACAGGACTTGTTGTCAACTTTTTCAATTTCGCGTATTTCGCCCAAGGGTACTTGATGACTTTGTTGTTCGTCCCTGCCGTCAATGATGTCGGAGGCCAAACATTCCTGCTTGTCCCAAAGAATGTAGCCACGGAAATTCCCCCTATCGGTTTGGACCGCGCCGTACATGCGCGCCCGCGGCGCCGGAAGATCGGCCGGCGCGGCCTGAAATTCGATGGTATGGATTTCCTGCCAATCCAACTCGATCATTTTATCCGGGCCACCGCGCACCTGGATTTTCGCACCGACATCGCTCGATCCGGTCACGCCATAACTTTTTTGGTTCTTCATTAGAATGTCGGCTGATTCCGCGCCCGTCACGGTGATCCGCTGCATATCTCCAAAGCGCGCAAGGAACTGGCGATCCCTGCCGACATTCATGCCCCCGTTCATGATGATGCCGAGGAGGTTGATGCCTGACTTGCCTTTCTTTTTTCCCTTACCGTAATCCTGGTAGGGGGTGCGGTCTTTAGAACCGTTAAAATGATCGTCCCAAAAGGCCTCCTGGTCGTCCCAACGCAGGTACCCCCGATGGACGCTGCCGTCCTTCATGGTTACCGTTCCGTACAGAAAACCACTATTATCCACGTCCCGCGGCAATTCGGCGGACTTGGTCCAGAACCCCGCAATTCCCAGTAGGGTAAATAAAAAAAAGCGCATGTCCGTGCCCCCATCCCATTTGTTCATCATGTAACCGCAAGTAAAACGAACATGCAGGCCAGGCTGTTTAGTCCTTTCCCAGATTTTGAAAAACTACCCTTGGGCGACTTGGCGATATCCTCAAAGGGCCGCATCGATAGGCCCTCAAAATCTTTTCCAAGCAGGACGCGGCAGTGAGGCCGGGTTGCACCACCACTTGACCGGACCGCTCGGCAACGGGTGGGACGCTCCTTTCCGGAATCTGCCAACATGGGCAGGAAAATTTTTAGGGAAGCTGTTTCCTTCAGCAGGCGCTTTTCGGATTGAACATCGGGCGGCATCCCGGCCACTCCGGCATGCTACACTTTTTCAATCATTGTAAGGGAGGATTCTCGGCAAATTGGACAAGCCCATTCAAAGTTTCGCCATCCTAGCGTTCTTCTTTTCCTGCTGGAATTGCACCCTGAAGAAGACAGACCCAAAGCCAAACCACTACGCGGTCTTGGGTGAGAAAGCCGCCCACATCTTTAAAGACCAATGCTCCAGGACCGCTCCTCCCGACTTTGAGGCCACCTGGAAGCCCAGCCAATCGGAGATCGACCGGCTTGAATCGCAAATCGGAGCCATTAAGCGAATAAAATCGACTCAATGCTGTATCTTGGGCTGGAGAATAGGCGATATCCATGCCTATTTCCGGCAATACGTGGGGATCGTGGTCCAGGATCGCAAACTTATCTACATCAATGCCTTTCGAGCGGACTCCGTCGGAACCAAGGCCGCCCAAACCGCCGAGGTGAACTGCGATGGCGGCGACGCCTATTGGGGCGCGCTCTACGATCCTAAAACGGGGCGGTTCTTCGATTTAGCCGTCAACGGAGAAGGTTGATGGACCGACTGGGGGCGAAAGAAAAATAGGCTCGGAAGCTTGGGCCCGTAATCGTGGCGAATCTCAAGAAATATCCGGCCGGCCGGCAGCAGTCCGCCGTCATTCCGCTGCTCATGCGCGCGCAGGAGCAGGACGGCTGGGTCACGCGCACCGCGGTTCACGGCCTGCCGGCGCCGGGCGTCAGCCCCGCCGGCTGCCCCGAGTTCCGCGTCGCCAGCGTCGCGCCCAAGCTGCAGACCGCGTTCGGCTCGCCGGCGCCGGCC
>JBGTRP010000659.1:0-4578 GCA_041940685.1 Acanthopleuribacteraceae bacterium | reverse complement strand
GAGATTGTTCCAGGTCGAGCGCGGTCATCAGGGAATAGGGAACCCTGCGATCCCCGAGCCGAATTTCGTTGACCAGGTAGGTGGAGACGGGCTGGGTGGGCGCCTTCATGTCTTCGCCCAGGGCCCGTCCCGCGTCGAGGATGCCCGGCTTGAGGTAAAAGGCGGGCGACTCCACGGAGAAGTACTGTTCCGAGCGGCGAATCTTCAGGTTGAGATCGTCCAGGTTGAGGATCGATCGGAGCTGTTCTTTCAGCGCTGCCTCGGTGAGGGGATCGCCTTGCGCCGCGCCCAGGAAAAGCGCGTTGGCGCGCTCCCGTTGGTCCAACACGCGCTGGAGGTTTTTCACGGGCAGGAAGACATTCAGCGGGGTGGCCTGGCCCGCGGCGAGGCCGAATCGGCCCATGCCCGTATCCGGCATGATGTGGCGCACCGTGACCCGCAGCTTTTTGACCACGTCGGCGGTTTTCTTGCGGCCGTAAAGCGAGTCCCGATGGATGTCGCTGGGATTCTCGAAGGAGAGCACCATCTCCTCGCCGGCCTCGATGCCCAACTCCGCGGCCAGGCTTTGGTTGATCACCGCGGAGGGGAAAACCTGGCCCTGCGTTCGTTCGAAGGCCGTCGCGAGCTTGGGTTCAAGCCCAGGATTGGCGGCCTCGAAGAAGCGGGCGAAACCCGCTTCGATTCCTGTAATCTGGACGCGCGAGGCGCGCGAGCGCGGACCGGTTGCTCCGCCTTGGAGCAGGATCACCGCCTCCACCAGGCCGTCGCGGGCACGGAAGTCAGGGGATTCCCGCCAGCGTTGGGTGAGGGAGGTGTCCAGGAAATGCTCGGGCGCCAGGATGAGATCGATGCGGCCCAGCCGCTCCAGGGTGATGGCCTTCAGGCTCGCGCGCACGGAATCGCCTACCAGCAGGGCGCCGGTCAGCACGGCCGCGGCCACGGCCACGCCCAGCATGACCGCGAGGTTGATGGCCCGGTAATACAGCAAGCCGCGAAACATGGTCTACCTTTCCTTAATCTTTTTTACGGCGCCTCGGTATTGAGCGCCTCTTCCTGAACCGCCGGTGGCTTTTTGGGGGGCGCGGGACCGGGTTTATAGAGCGAGACCAGGCAGCCGCCGACCGCCGCCAACAGAATGCCGAGCAGGAAGGGCCAGCGAAAGGCGCGGAACCCGCCCGCGGGAGGATGCATGAGAATCGCGGTGATCGCGTTGACGATGGGCGCGCCCGCGAACACGATCGACATCACCACCGTGGGCGTGCCCTTGGCTCCAAAGGCTAGCAGCACGAAAAAGGCGCCGATGGCGCCGACGATTCCCGCCACCAGCGAGAGCCAAATTCCCTTGGCCGGGAATTGCCAATCCGAACCATTGAGCCACAGCATCAACAGTGAGCCCAGCACCGCGGTAATCAAATAGGCGATACCCACGATAAAATAGGCCTTGTAGCGTCCGTTTTGGGGATCGGCCATGGCCACCTGGCCCGAGTGAAGGAAGATCCCGTACAGGCCCCAAGAGAACACAGTCCCCAACGCGAACACCAGCCACAACATTCCCGCCGATCCGGGATTTCCACTATCCATATTGCTCATTCCTCCATGTGCAGTAATTCTTTGGGAGCGGCCTCGATGCGATCCCCGATCTCGGCCGGCATGGGGATGGCCCGCATGGCCTTGGTTTCGGGGTCGGTTTCAATGTACAGCACGGTCAGCCTGCCTCGGGCCAGGATGCGCGGCTCGCCCGCCTTGCGAAACAGGAAGACATGCTTGAGCACCCGCGCCCGTTTCTCCTCCACCAGGACCTGGATCTCCACCTCGTCCTCGAAATGCAGGGGCGCCTTGTAATCCATTTCCGCGTGGACCCGCGGCCAGCCGTGGGAACGCTCCTTGCCCGGCATATAGCCGGCAAAACCCAGTGAACGGTAGAAGGCGTGCTCGGCCTCTTCCATGTAGCGAAAGAAATTGGCGAAATGGACGATGCCCACCATATCCGTGTCGGCAAAGGCCACGCGTTTGCGATAGGTGAACTGATGGGCCATGCGGTTGGATCCTCCCGAGTGTTTCCATTCGACGCGCGCGCGGCGAGGCACTGCCATTGTGGCGCAACTCCGCCATGGGGTCAAAACCTTTCGCGCGGGCGTCTGGCCAAATTGGGGGTCCCTTACATGGACCGTTCCTGGGTGGGCGGTAAAATCTCCAGCACTTCCGCGATCAGTGCGCCCGTGGGGGTCTTGAGCCGGTTGTGACGGCCATAGAGACGGGCGGGTCCATCCAGTTTCATGGCATTGCGGATGTGCGCGTCCGCTTTTATGCTGAGGAAACCGTTGAGGTGGCTTCGATAGGGGATTTGAAACTCGTTGAGAATGCCGCCCAGGGGTTGGCGGCACGCCAATACCCGCGCCAGGGCCTCGCCCTCGAACAATTCCAGATAAATGCGAATGGCGCCGAATTCCACGATTTTGTTTTCGGAGGTCTTCAACAACACCTGGCGATAGAGGCATCCTGCCTCGCGTTCCAGCTTGAGCGTCTCCAGGTGGATGGCCTTGCCGTGGAATTTTTCCAGGGTGCCGGTCATGTCCGCGGTATGCACCAGCAGGCTCTTGTAGGGTTCGGGCATGGTTTCGCCGCTCTCGCGGCGCTCGTGGGGCAGCTTGATGCCGAGTTGTTGGCCGGGACAAGCGGATTCGGTTGTTCCTGGTGTATTCATGCAAAGAAACTACGCGGCCAGGGGGGATAGGTTTCATGGCGAGCCGCAAGCGGCAAACTTCCCATTACAAGCTCGAGAGCGGGCGGCTTCCGGCTCAGGATGTCAGGCCGGCAGCCTCTGCGAAGCGTCCGTTCAGAAGCTCGAACACCCGCCCGCAGCGCGCGGCCAGGGCCGGACCGTGGGTAACCACGATCAGCAGGTTGTTTTCCTGTCGGTGCAACTCGAACAGAAGATCGGCAACGGTTTCCGCGGTGCGCTGGTCCAGGTTCCCGGTGGGTTCGTCGCAGAGCAACAGCTCGGGTTGGTTGATCAGCGCGCGGGCGATGGCCACCCGTTGGCGCTCGCCGCCGGAGAGTTCCGCGGGTCGGTGGTCCAGGCGATGCGCGAGGCCTACGCGGTCCAGAAGCTCGCGCGCCCGGCTTTCCAAGTTTCCGCGCTTGAAGGCCAGCGAGGGCATCAGCACGTTCTCCAGCACGGAGTATTGCGGCAAGAGGTGATGGTCCTGAAATACGAATCCGATAACCTCGTTGCGGAAACGCGCCAACTCCGGCTCTTTCAGGGCAAAGGGATCTTTGCCGTTGATGCGGATTCCGCCCGTGCTGGGCCTGTCCAGGGTGCCCACCAAATGCAACAGCGTACTCTTGCCCGAGCCTGAGGGGCCCATGACGGCAAGGGACTCGCCTCGGTCCATGCCGAGCGAAATGCCCGCCAGCACGTCCACGGAGCGGTTGGCGGTGGCAAAGCTCTTGTGTATGTCCTGAATTTGGAGAACGGGGCCTGCGGACACGATCTCCTCCTCTTCGAAGCCTTTCCCAATGCCGAGAATATCGGGATGGGAGAACCGGCGGAAGCGCCTTGAACCGGTCCATCGCCTATTCTGGCGTGAATCGCGGCCCTTGCCAACCCCCGAACGCCAATTAGGCGTGGCTCCCGAGGGAGAGGGACCTGGAATTCTGGACCGGTTCACAAAGCGGTTGGCTCCCGAGGCCGAGAATCGGCTACAATCGAGGCAAGGTGCGCCATGGCCAAGAAAAAGAGTTTTAAGCTGGATTTGGAGAATCAGGCGCCTCTGCGCCAGAATCCATTCGCGGCGTTGGGCGAAACATTCGGCGTCAAAGCCCCGTCCGCCGGCAAAAGTCAACCGGAGCAAGGCCCCAAAACGGCGGTGACGCCCGAGAACAATCCCATGCTGGTGGTGCGGCTGGAAAAGCGCGGCAAGGGCAAGGTGGTTACCCGCATCTACCATTTGGAAACCGATGCGGCCGCGCTTTTAAAGCGGTTGAAACGCGTCCTGGCCACGGGCGGCGCCCTGCAGGACGGCGCGCTGGAGCTTCAGGGCGATCGTCGCCAAGTGGTGCGCGAGTTCCTGGAAGGCGAAGGCTACAAGGCGCGTTTGGGAAACTGAAGGATCTTTCCTCCACTTGTATGGTTGATCCCGCGCCCGTGCGCCCTTTTGCCTGACCGTCTATGCTTCTTCCAGCCGCTTTTAAAAAAATATTGAAAAAATATTGACAAACCGAATCTTTGCTACTACATTTGTAGAAATAAGCTACGAGTGTAGAGGCGCCTGTGAAGTTTTCCGATTTTGAGCTTGAGGTTTTGCATCTGTAGTGCTTTGATTTTCATATTTCTTTACTTTTTTGAGATTTCCATTCTCTGAATCAACTTGAATGAGATAGAAATCTGGTAAAAATTTCCCACTGAATCCTCCAACTATCATAAGTTCATTTGGGGAGACTTGGCACATCCCAGCACCTTATCTAGCAGTGATACTGTCTTCCATGCCAAAAACATTAACATTCTCCCATTAGAAATCGAATCTTTATATGGAGAATTGGATTCGTTCAATTGAAGCAATGTACTTTTTATTTGAA
>JBGTRP010000658.1:0-4578 GCA_041940685.1 Acanthopleuribacteraceae bacterium | reverse complement strand
TGGCGCAGCGGCCGAGGAAATGGCCGATCGGGTCGGGGTCATCCATAGGGGCGATCTGATGCTGGTGGAGGACAAAAAGACCTTGATGAAGAAGCTCGGCAAGAAGGAGCTCGTGTTCGACCTTTTTCAACCTCTGGATTCGCTGCCGCCGGAATTATCCGAGATGAACATCAGTTTGGCGTTGGAGGGTTGTCAGATCGTGTACACCTACGACACTCTCAAGGAGAACAACGGGGTCACCGAGGTTCTGGATTGCCTCAAGGCCCATCATATCGGATATCGCGATATCAGCACCCGGCAAAGCTCGCTGGAGGAAATTTTCGTCAGCTTGGTGAGTGAAAAATGAATTTTTATGCCGTCGCCGCCATTTTCAAGTTTGAAATGGCGAGAACCTACCGCACCCTGGGCCAGAGCATTGCCTCTCCGGTTGTATCCACGGTGCTCTATTTTGTGGTGTTTGGTTCGGCCATTGGATCGCGCATTCGCGATATCGACGGTATCCATTACGGCGCCTTCATCGTTCCGGGTCTCATCATGCTGACGGTGTTGAACCAATCCGTCTCCAACGCCTCCTTCGGGATCTATTTTCCCCGCTTTGCCGGTACGATTTACGAGGTGTTATCCGCGCCGCTGTCCTTCGTGGAGGTGGTGTTGGGTTATGTCGGAGCGGCCGCCACCAAATCCTTCTGCATTGGGCTCATCATCTTGGCCACGGCCAGTATTTTCGTTCCTTTAGAGGTTCGACATCCCTTCTGGATGCTCGCATTCCTGGTGTTGACCTGTTGGACCTTCAGCCTTTTGGGTTTCATTATCGGCATTTGGGCCGATGGATTCGAGAAACTGCAACTGATTCCCTTACTGATCATCACCCCGTTGGCTTTTTTAGGCGGCAGCTTCTATTCCATTCATATGCTTCCCCCGTTTTGGCAAAAAGTTTCTCTCGCCAATCCGGTCGTCTACCTGATCAGCGGATTCCGTTGGAGTTTTTATGAACGATCCGATGTCCATTTAGGCATCAGCATCGGCATGATCCTGTTCTTCCTTTTGGTGGGAACGGCCTTGGTCGCCTGGATTTTCAAAACCGGCTACCGCCTGCGAAACTGAGCGGGATATCTTTCGTCTCGGGGTCAAGGACAACCTCCGCATCGGGCTTCGCGGTTGAAACCTTCGCCGGAAACCTCTCGTATCCGGAGACGTGATGACCCCGGAACACACGCCCCCACGAGCGCCCCGAGATGATTTTTACCTGGGACCCAACCTGGTTCAACCGGGCCGCAACCTGATCTCCGGCACGGTTGGAGAAACACGGGTGGAGCCCATGGCGATGCGGGTGCTGCTGTGTTTGGCCGCATCCCCGGGCGTGACCCTGAGCCGCGAAACTCTCAACCGGCTCGTCTGGGAAGGCCGGGCCGTCAGCGACAAGGTGCTCACGCGCGCCATTTCCAATCTACGCCTCGCGCTCGGCGACGACCCGCGCCATCCGGAGATCATCGAAACCGTATCCAAGATGGGGTACCGGTTGCTGGTGGATGCTGTCGCGACGGAGCCCGAGGATCTGAGGTTTCGGGCCGAATCCGGCACGGGCAAAGTGCCAACCGCGCGACCGGGGCCTCGCGTGCGCCCGGCCCACCGGCGTTTTCAAGTGCGTGTTCCCCTGCGGGTGGCGCTGTTGCTCATGGCAGGACTTTTAGCGCTAGTTTGGTTTCTTTCGCGTCCCTCCCCGAATCAAAAGCTGCCGCCCCTGTTTCCCAATGGCCCGAGCCAAGCCGTCACCACCTATCCGGGGCACGAACTGCGGCCGCGCTTGTCGCCCTTGGGCGATCGGCTCGTCTTTGCCAGGCGGGGATCGGAAGATGAGAACTGGGATATTTACCTCCAGCATGTGCGCAACGGGGAACCCCATCGCCTAACCGATCATCCCGATGCCGATCTGTCGCCGGCCTGGTCGCCGGACGGGTCCCGCATCGCCTATTTTCGCTTTGGCGAGGATTCCTGCGGGATTTTCGTTCAGGCCGTGCCGGGAGGCAGCGCCCAGAAAGTGAGCGGTTGTTACCGCATCCCTTTTCAGGAAATTGCCATGGTGGCGCCGAAGCTCGAATGGACTCCCGACGGGAAATCGATTGCTTTTTGCGCGGCCGCCGGGGAGGGAGAGGGACCGCTGCGCATCGCGCTTCTCGACCTGGAAAGCGGGGAAACGCGCTTCATCACCCGGCCTCCGGAAAACTACGTGGGCGATCTCGATCCCGCCATCTCGCCCGACGGTCGCTTCTTGGCGGTTTGCCGCATTCGGAACTGGTCCGACCGGGACCTGGTGGTGGTAGACCGGCAAAACGGAGCGGAGGTCCGCGTGACCTTCGACAGTAGCATCGTGTTGGGACATGATTGGAGCCGAGACGGCGAACGGCTGCTCTTTTCCTCCAACCGAGATGGCGGGTACCGGCTGTGGTCCGTGGCCCGGAGCGGTGGCCCGCTGGATTGGATGCCCGTGACCGGCGGTTATTTGAAGCATCCCAGTCTCGCCCGTGGCTCCCCGACCCTGGTTTATGAAAGCTGGCAGTACGACACCAACATTTGGCTGTACCCGGCCCAGGATCGGGATGCCCCTGGACCTTCCGCGCGGGTTGCTTCCACGAGATGGGATTTTCAACCGGACTATTCCGATCTCAACCAGCGAGTCGCATTCGTCTCCAACCGCGGTGGGGCCTTCCAGGTTTGGCGCGCGGAACTAGATGGAACCCGGCCGGTCCAAATCACCCGCTTCGAAGAAGGGACGCCGGGCGCGCCGCGATGGGCGCCGGATGGCAAGGCCTTGGTCTTCCATGTTTGGCGTGAGGGTACGGCGGATCTTTTTCTATGGAAAGAGGGCGATGGTCCGGCGAGGCCTCTTTTCGAGACGCGGGCGGATGAGCTTTTTGCCGACTGGTCGCCCGATGGGCGCTGGTTGTATTTTACCAGCAACGCGGAATCGGGTTGGCAACTATGGCGGGCCCCAATCACCGGAGGGTCCCCCGAGAGATTGACGAGCCAGGGTGGCTACTTTGCCCAGCCCACCCTGGATGGCGAGGCCTTGATTTATACCAGGCAAGGGGATCTGGGCGTTTGGCGGGTTCCCGCCGTGGGTGGTGAGCCGGATCGCTTGTTTTCACTAGACGCACATGGCGACTGGGGACACCTGGCGGTTGTGGACGATGGGGTCTTTTTTATCAGGCGGGATGCCGACTACCATGCCTGGCTTTGGTTTTACGATTTCCAAACCCGCTCCGAGGAGGTTCGCCGGATCCTGGGTCCCAACCTGGCGTTTCACGAGCCGGGCCTGGCCGCGCCGCGAGACGGCGCCTGGATTCTCCTCTCTCAAATCGACCAAACAGAGAGCGATATCCATTTCACGCCTCTCATCGGTCCGGAAGACCCATAAACCCGAACCCAACCGGACGCCCTTACCAAAACCTTACCCAATTTCTACCGTTTTTGAGGCGACTTGCTACGAGCGAAACGCCAAGTTATGCGCATGGAGGCTTTCGAGCCAAAACATCCATGGAGGCGGTAGAATGGATAAAGTTGCACAAATGATCATCCTCAATGGCATCGCGGCGCTTAGCTGGCTTTTTGCGGCCCAACACGGGGAGGGCTTTTTACACGGACTTACGCCCGCGGTAAAGCACGAGCGCGATATGGCGATTGCCATGTTGGTGGATGCCGCGGTTCGTTTTGACAATACCGGTTTGGCCCTCGCACGGGAGCGGCTGCTGCCGCTCGTGAAGGAAAAGGCTCTCAATGAAGAGGCCTTGTATTATCTTGCCTTCGCGGATTGGCAATTGGGCACCAACCATTTCGGCCAACCAAAAAAGGCCAAAACCTACCTCGAAGAGGGTTACGGGCGCCTGGACGAGCTCCTCAAAACCCGTCCCGATCACGGCGAGGCGCTGTTGTTGAAGCTGAGGCTCTACTATTTACAGGCGCAATTGGAGCCGCAAAAAGCGGGCGCGGTTTGGCCGGAATTGGGTCGCGTATTGAACCGGGTTCGGTCTTTGTTGCCCGACCATCCGGTCACCTTACTCAATTTGGGATTGGCGGTGTTTCATGGTCCGGGCGCGGACCACGAGAAAGGTTTGGCGCTCATGGAAGCCGCCAAAAAAGCCTTTGACGAGAATAGCGACCGCAACGATCCCCATCGCGTGTTCTGGTATGCCTTGAGCTGCGCCTGGCTGGGCAATCACTACCTGATGTTGGAAGAGCCCAGAATCGAGGAGGCCAAAAAGGTCTTTCAAACCGCGCTGGACCTGCGCCCCGACTTTGCCCTGGTCCGCGACACGCTGCTCCCTTCCACCGAGACCCAGGTCTTTTGCGCGGCCAGCGAGGTCGAGGATCTGCGTTGGACGCGCTTAACCTCGGATGCCGAAGGCGACGGCGCGAATCCGGATATGGCCGACGGCAAGGCGCTCGCCTACGCCTACGATAGCGAAAAAAAGATGCTGTGGTTTCGCTTCGAGCTTCATCGCATGCCGCCGAGCAACGGGTTTGGGGTCAACCTGGTCGCGGACACGGATGGCGAAAGTGAAAACGGAATGGCCTGGTGGG
>JBGTRP010000657.1:0-4586 GCA_041940685.1 Acanthopleuribacteraceae bacterium | reverse complement strand
TTCGCGCCTCCTGTTCGTTAAACATAAGCCATCGCCCCGACACGGACGGCTCCCGAACGGGACTGCTGGCCAGGACCGCGAAAAATACCCCGGGTGGGAAGACAGAGCGGGTTGTCTTCGCCTACAATGGAGGCGGCTGAAAAAGCCATTGCAACGGCTTTTGCACGAGAATTTGGAAGGTGGGTCTGTTTGAAAGTCATGTCACATCGATTTCCATTGAGATGGGTTCCTTGGCTAATGGTATTCGGTTTTCCCCTATTTGGCCAAAAAATTGTGAGCCTCGCACCCAGTTTGACCGAGATCACCTGCAACCTCGGCCTTTGCGATCAATTGGTGGGCGTGACCGATTATTGCCTATTTCCCGAAGAGGTCAAGTCGGTAGCCAAGGTCGGAGGTTACATCAACCCCAATATCGAGATCATCCTCAGCATGCGGCCTGATTTGGTGCTGGCCCTACCCGAGCATCAGGATACCGTGCTCCGGTTGAAGAGGCTTGGGTTAAAGGTCGCGACCATTCGCAATTGGAGCGTGGCCGATATTTTTCAATCCATCATCGAGGTTGGTAAGCTCGTGGATAGGGAGCAAGCCGCCGCCGCACTGGAGGCGAGGCTACGGGCTCGCATGGAGGAATTGAGGCGAAAACGAGCGCATCCGCCCAGGTGTCTCTTCGTCCTGGGACATGGTGGGGAAAGTCCCCAAATCCGAGAAGTTTATGTTGTGGGCAAGAACGGATTCCTTAACGAAATTATCGAACTCGCCGGCGGCGTTAACGCCTATCCAGGAGAACGGCCGCATTTTCCCAAGTTAGACAGGGAAGCGTTGCTGCGCCTGAAGCCCGATATTATTATCGAGTTGGTGCCCCAATTGGAGCTGGAGCCGGGAATGATCCAGCGAAAGCAAGAGGTCTGGAGCGCCCTGAAAGAGTTGCCGGCGATTCAAAACGGACGCTACCACCTGCTTTACGCGGAACATATCCTGCAAGCGGGCCCCCGTTTCCTGAATACCCTGGAAAAGGTGAGAGAGTTGTTGGAAACGCGATGAATCTCCTCGATGTAAAACACCTGCGTTTGACCCTGGATAGGCGTCTGGTGTTGGATGACATCAATTTCAGCCTGCAACGCGGGGCCTTCCAACTCGTGATCGGGCCTAATGGCGCGGGTAAAAGTTCCTTCCTGAAATGCATCCTTCATCTGTTTCACCATTACGAGGGCGCCATTTACCTGAATGGCGCGCCAAATCATGGACTTTCCAACCGGGAGCGGGCGCATCTATTGGCCTACGTGCCTCAGTTTCTGGAAATGCAGTTCAACCTGGATGTCTGGTCCTTCATGGAACTCTCCCGTTACGCCCATGAGGAGGAGTCGCTCGCGGAGCGAAGCGCGCTCATTGAGGACTGCCTCCGTCAGACGGATACCCTTTTTCTGCGCCATGCCTTCCTAGACCAATTAAGCGGCGGCGAACGGCAACGGGTGTTCATTGCCGCGGCGCTGGCGCAAAAACCGCAATTGCTGATCCTCGACGAACCGACCCACTCCTTGGACCCCGCGCATCGTGGCGAGCTGGTTCAACTTCTCGCGGAACTCTACCGCGAGAAACGGATCGCCATTTTGCTGGTGACCCACGACTGGAACGCCTTTGCTCCTTTGAATCCCGAGGTTTTCGCGCTCAAACGGGGGATGGGTGTCTTCAACCTGAAACTTTCCGAACTGGACGGCCATTTGGAGGCGCTTTTCGATTGTCCCTTTCACTACCTCAAGGTGGACGGCATGAGGCTAAGCGTGCCAGTTTTCGGCGATCCTAACGGGTAGAGGATGGGGAAGGGGAGGGCCGTGTTCCTTCACGGCCGTGCGAGAAGCTGGACCGCGGTCCGCGTCTCCTCGCTCTGAGGCGCGATATTTTGCAAATGCGCCACTACCGCTTCAGCCTCGGTGCGCTCGCCCGCGGTAAGGTGCAGGGTAACCAGGGCGAGATGAGCCTTAAGGTACTTGGGCGCGAGATCGATGGCTCGCCGCAGATGGGCGCCGGATTCCTGAAGCCAACCCCCGTGAAGCAGAAAGGCGCCGTAATTCAGGTGAACCCTTGGGTCCAGCGGCGCATCGCTCAGTGCGCGCAGAAACCCCTGCTCCGCGATTTCAGGATTGCCCATTTCCGCGTGGTAGATGGCCAGATCCATGCGGGCTTGTACAAAAGCAGGATCGAGCTCCAAGGCTTGTTCCAGTGCGCCTCTGTATGCTTCCTTCCGGTCCAGGCGCAAATAGAAATTGGCCAGGGACCAGGCTGACTTCGCGCTTGGTCGCCCCTCCACGAACTTTTCGAGCACGTCGAGGGCCGGCTCGGTTTCGCCCATGGAAAAGCGATGGTTGGTCATCCACAGGAGAAAGCTCTCGGAAACTTTGCCGCGAGCGCGCATGCGCTGAAGCATCTCCCAGGCCTCATCCATTCTGCCCACTCCGGCGAGAGCCGAGCCATGGAGCTCCTGGTAGGCCGGGCTTTGGGCATCAGCCTTCATCAGGCGGGAGGTAAAGGGCAGGGCCTCGGCGAAGCGACCCTCGAAAAGAAAATGCTTGGCGGTGCTCATGTCGTTGACATCGCCGACCCTGTCTTGCGGATGGACGCCGCCCTCTCGCAGGCCCTCGGCAACCATTTCGTGACCGTCCCCGGAAACATGCAGGTAGCCAAGGGCCGCCAGTTGCTCCATGACCGATTCATCCATGACCTCGGTGGCGCTGACGCCTTGCAGCGCATTGTTTTCTAGGAAGGCCACCAGCTTGTGGCGCATTCGCGCGGCATCCTCGGGGCGGGTTGAAATCAAATTGCGAAGTTCGGCCGGATCGGCGCGCAGGTCATAGAGCTCGGAACGGGGACCGTGAATGAATTTCAATTCATCTTCATACCAAACCCTCAACTCGCCCCAACCATGGGTCAGCGCTGGCGAAAGGTTCTCCGCGTAAAGGGGGCGGTCTCCGGAAACCTCGTCCCTCCAAAAAGGAACCAGGGAATGTCCCTGCAGCGTTGACGGGCCGGGGTCATCGCCGCCATTGACCTCTGGAGGATCGATATGGAGTAGATCCAAAATCGTGGGTAGGATATCCACCGTACCGACCCGATCCTCAACCACCAATCCCGCGGGAGCCGCTCCGGCCGGAGGGCGGATAATCAGGGGCACGTGTAGGGTGGAGTTATAGGCCAGCACCGCGTGGGTCAGCTCGTTATGGTCGCCTCGCCCCTCTCCATGATCGGAAGTCATGACCACCAGCGTTCGCTCCAACACCCCTAGGTTTTCGATATAGTCGAGCAGAAAACCCAGGGACGCGTCGGCATAGGCGATCTCGCCGTTGTAAAGGTCATCCGCGTAGCGGTGGTTGTAGGGCGGTTCCGGCTCGAAGGGTTGGTGAGGGTCGAAGTAGTGGATCCAGAGGAAAAAGGGCTGTTGCGCATGATCGTCCAACCATGGAAGCGCGGCCTCGTTCACCTGGGATGCTTTCCGTTCATCGAAAAATAAACGGTCCTTGGGAATGGTGCGCTGACCCAGGTGATTTTCGTATTGCGCGGTGAGATGATCGTTGTAGTAATCGAAACCCTGATCCAGGCCGAATAGGGAAGAAAGCGGAAAGGCGCCGATCGCCGCGGCCGTGGCATAACCTTGCCCCCGCAGGATTTCGGCGAGGGTCACCTGTTCCTCCGCGAGCTTGAAAAGCCCGTTGTCGCGAATACCGTGGGCAATCGGATAGCGGCCTGTGAGAATGGTGGAATGGGATGGGGCGGTGATGGGATTTGTGCTCATGGCGTGAGCGAAGCGAATGCCCTGCTGCGAAAGTTTGTCCAAGGCGGGCGTCTCGATGCGGTCATTGCCATAGCAGCCAATGCGGTCGGCGCGGGTGGTGTCGAAGGTGACCAGTAACAGGTTCCATGGCTTTTGCTCTGGCTTGTCTCCCCGGCAGGCTTGAAATAAGCAAAGTGGGAGCAGCAACAAAACTAGCAGCAAGGCCGGTCGGATCACGGCGTCGGCCCCAACTCTTGCAAGAGTTTCTCAATATCCTCGGCATCCACGTCTGTTTCCGAAAGGTCCCGCTCCCGCATTTTCGCCAAACCCTCGGGATTGATTTCCAGCTTTTCGGGCCGCAGCCACTTGGCGGATAGCTCTTGGAATAGTTGCCGTTCATGGCGTTCCGAGTAGGCGGCGGCGACTCTTTCCACAATATCTTCGAAGGGCAGGGGCTCGGCCTCTTCCCGCTCCAACAACTCCACGACCTCTATGAATCCGCCGGTGCGGAAGGGCGCGGTGATTTGGCCCGGTTTGAGGGCGGCGAGCAGGCCGGGCAGCTTGGGTTGAATCAAATTCAACTCTGAAAAGGATTTCCAGCCCAGGTCCACCAATTCCCCATCAGCGCCGGCCAAATCCTCAAGATCGGCATTCGCGGCCTTGGCCGAGGTTTCCAACCGGGTCATGGCTTCCAAGGCATTTTTGGTAATATTATAAAAAAAAAAACAATTAAAGAATTACCCAGAGATTTATCAATGGATAAAGGAGATATAGAAAAATTATCTAAGTATTTTCCTTTTGATGCAAAACATAATTTTAATGG
>JBGTRP010000656.1:0-4592 GCA_041940685.1 Acanthopleuribacteraceae bacterium | reverse complement strand
GTGGATCCCAACCGCCTTTTGGCGCAAGGAGTCGGTTCTAAGTCGCCCGCGGAGCGAAAACCCGGCGAATCTCCAAGGGCTTACCAGTACCGCCTGCCTCGGGTGGAATTTATCGCCCTGGAAGAGAACAGGCTATGAGCCGCGGGGTTGAGGCCGTAATGGTATGGTGAGGAAGAAACGCGCGGCAAAGCGGCGCTCGGCCGCCAAAGATTCTCCGAGGCGGCCATCCGCCAAAGATTTCAGCGCCGGCGCCGTCGAGCGAGCGGTGTGGGCCGAGGCCCTACAGCATCCCCTGACCCTTTTCCCGGGCGCCGGCGCCATCCTCGGCGCGCTCTACATGGGTCTCATCAACCTCAGCCAAACCTCTTTCGCCTTTACGCTTGCCAGTGGCTTGTTGGGTTTGGGCTCCCTGGTTTTCAACTATTTCGTGCGGGGAGAATCTCTTGCCCGGAAACACATCGAGCGCTTGAAACAACGCCGCTTGGCCTACAGGGAAGAAGAGGCCGATGAAGTCTTGAACCAATGCCGGGACATGGGGTTCGAGGACGGCGCGCGGGCGGTAGGCGAGCTCAAGGAGGCCTACCTGAAGCTCAGGGAACTGCTTTCCAAACGCCTGGAGAACGGGGGCTCAGGCGTCCAGCGGTTTTTGGTAATGGCCGAGGATTGCTACCATGAGGGATTGAGCCTGCTTTCCACGGCAACCGCTTCCTTTCAGGTGCTCAACGGGGTCGATCCCCACAAGCTGGCCAGCGACAAACGAGCCTGGGAAGCGCAGGCAACCGCGATTGAGACATCCATTGATCAGGGCGATTCGCGCAGGGCCGGCGAGTTGGAGGCGGTACGCGCCCGCATCGAGTCCTTTGAGCGCCGCCTGGACCTGTACCGCAAACGCTTTTCCGATCACGAACGGCTCATGGCCCAGTGCGAGTTGCTCGAGTCCGCCTTGGAAACCGCCTACATGGAAGTGCTCGATCTATTGGGCGACGAGCATCTGTTTCGCAAAGCCGATCCCGCCAACAAACTGGAACGGGCGGTTGCCGCGGCCAGGTCCGTGGAAGACCGGCTGCGTGGGCTGAACGATCATAGCCAGGAGGACGCTTTCTACCGCGAGGCCGGGCAGAAGGCGCTAACGGAAAAATGATGGAGACACGAATCTTTTGGGAGGGACTTTATGGCTGAAGAAAAAATTGGCATCTTTCGCGCGATCCTGCGCTACTTTCGCTACTGGAACTGGCGCAAGGCGCGCGGCATTATCGATGCCGCCGATGAACAGTTTACCGGTTCTACCGACGGGATTTCCGCGGCCTTCGACATGCACCAGGACAAATTGGTGGTGCAGTACCGCGATTTGCGAGACGCGATCGCGGAGGTCGAGGCCGTACTGGAGGAAAAACGTCAAGCCTTTGAGGACCTGAACGCCGAGGAGGAAGACCTGCTGGGTAAACGCGAGGGCGCCCTGTCCATGGCTCAGCAGGCTCAAGACGCCAATGACAGCGCGGCCTACGAAAAACACGCCCAGGCTTTCGAACGCTACCAGAACCGCATTGACGCCATTGAAGAAAGACAGGAAAAGCTGCGAACCGAAATCGAAGAGACCAGCGGCACCATGGACAAGTACCTGCTGCGCCTTCAGGACATGCAGGCCGATATCCAAAAGCTTCCCCAGCAAAAGGCCGAGGCCATTGCCGACTTCGTTTCCGCCAACCGCATCATCGAGCTCAACGACCGGCTGCAGGGCCTGGAGTCGAGTCTGGATCGTGGCCCCATTTCCGCGGTATTGGACGCCACCCGCAAATTGACCGCGCGAGCCCGAATCTCTGAAAAACTCGCCGGCACTGATGTCCGGGTTCAGGACAGGGCCTACGAGGCGGCGGGCCGGGAATCCACCGCCCGTTCGAAAATGGAGGCCATACTGTCCGCGCGGAAAAAGGAGCAGGAGGCCAAACAGGAGGAGGCCGCTCCCAAAACCGAGGAAAAAGACGATCGTCCCAAAATTTGAAAACCGAGGCCCGCGCTCAATCGCGGTTGCGCATTGGAGCCGGGCGAATTCCATGGATGATGCCTGAAAGGAGATGTTCATGTTTTTTAGAAAATTGGTAACGCTATTCACGCTTGTCGCTTGTTGCGCGGCAGCGACCGGGAGCGGCGCTTTCGCCAAAACGCCCAAATTCAAGGTGGCCTGGTCGATTTATGTGGGTTGGATGCCCTGGGATTATGCGGCGGAGTCCGGAATCCTCAAGAAATGGGCGGATGCGCACAACATCGAAATCGAGCTGATCCGTATGGATTACATTCCCTCGATCGAGGCCTATGTGGCCGGGCAGGTGGATGCCTGCACCATGACCAACATGGAGTGTTTGGACATGCCGGCCGCATCCGGCATTGACAGCACCGCCCTCATCGTGGGCGATTACTCCAACGGAAACGACGCTCTTTTGGTGCGCGACGGCCTCAGCCTGGCGGAACTAAAGGGGAAAGAGATCAGCCTGGTCGAACTGAGCGTCTCCCATTACCTGCTCGCCCGCGCCCTGGAGAAAAACGGCATGCAGGAGTCGGACGTCCGCATTCTCAATACCTCCGACAGCGACATCGGTCCCATATTTCTGACCAACAAATCGCAGAAAGCCGTGGTCACCTGGAACCCGATCGTGATGGAAATCGAACAGACGCCCGGCATCTCTAAGATCTTTACCTCCGCCGATATTCCGGGCGAGGTCGTGGATATGATGGTGGTCAACACCAAGACCCTGAACAAGCATCCCGAATTGGGGAAAGCCCTGACCGGCGCATGGTACGAGGTTATGTCGATTATGTCGCGGCGCGGTGCGCAAGCCGAGGAAGCGCTGTCGATCATGGCCAAATCCGCGGAGTGTTCTCCGGTTGAATACAAGGCGCAACTGAAAACGACCGCCATGTTCTACACGCCAGGAGCAGCGGTTGAATACGTCTCCAGCGAGGAACTCAAGCGCAATATGGACTTTGTGCGCCAGTTCTGTTTCGAGCATGGGCTTCTGGGTGAAAACGCGCCCAACGCGGATGTGGTCGGGATCGAGTATCCGGACGGCTCCATTCAGGGTAACAAGGGCAATGTCAGGTTCCGATTTGACGCCAAATTCATGAAAATGGCGGCCGAAGGCGCGCTGAAGCCAAACTAAGGAACTCATTTTCGAAAATGAAGCAAGGGCCGCGTGGACGGTTTCCGTTCACGCTCGCGCCCTTCTCATTTCGAAAATGGTATAAATGGTTCCACCATCGTCGAAACCTTCCCGCGAGGAAAGCATGCCGTTCTTCAATATCAATGCGAAACCAGGCCGCGCGGCCTCCATCATCTTGTCATCGGCCCTCTTTGTGATCTGCGTGGTCGCCTACGCGGTCACCGCCCATGTGCGGCACCAGGAAAACCCTCAAGATAATGTGGTGCCCACATTTGCAGAGATGTTCGATGGCGTCAAGCGCGCGGCAATCGAGCCCGACCGCAAGGGCGAATACCGCCTATGGCTGGATACGCTAGCCAGCGGCAAACGGTTCCTGGTCAGCCTGGCCTGTTTGGCTCTGGCCGTGATTTTGGGACTGCATATGGGCGTGTTCCCCTATGTGGAAAAAATGTTCTACCGCTTCACGCTCTTTTTCGACAAAATACCCGCTCTGGCGCTGCTGCCCATTTTGTTCATCGTTTTCGGGTTGGGAGAGGTCTCGAAGGTGGCGCTCATTCTTTTGGGCGTGTTCCCAACCATCGTGTTGGATACCTATCTGAGAGCCCGAGCCGTGCCCAAAGAACAAATTATCAAGGGTTTCGCCCTGGGCGCCGGCCATATGGAAGTCGCCTACCGCATCGTATTGCCGCAGATCCTTCCTCGGGTGCTGGATACCATTCGGCTCAACTTCAAGGCGATGATCCTATTTCTGATCGCCGGGGAATCGCTTGCCGCCACGGTGGGTCTGGGATACCGAATCTTTGTGCTGCGTCGTTACATTGCCATGGATATCATCATTCCCTATGTACTTTGGATGAGCCTGCTCGCATTTCTGGCCGACCTGGCCGTGAAGTACTGGCAGCGAAAACGCTATCCTTGGGTGGAATTCAGCTAGGAGCGCTCCATGACCGCAAGCCTCAATTTATTGGAGTTGAACAATGTCCATGTCCGCTATCCCGATCGGGATGGGCGTTTGTTCACCGTGCTCAACGATATCGATCTGCGCGTGAAACCCGGGGAATTCATTACCTTGGTAGGTCCCAGCGGTTGTGGGAAATCCACCCTGCTGCGGCTGATCCTCGGCTCTCAAAAACCCACGCAAGGCTCGGTCTTGCTCAATGGCGATCCCATCGAGGCTCCCGATCGGGATCGCGGCATCGTATTTCAAAAATATTCGCTTTTCCCGCATTTGACCGTGCTGGAAAATGTCATGTTCGGCCTGGACGCGGAAGCCTTTCACCTGGGTGAGCGGCTGCTGCGCTATTTTCACTACCGCAAGGCCCGGGAAGGTTACCGCAAGGAGGCGCGCCGCTACCTGGAACGGGTGGGCCTGGCCGCCGACGGCGACAAGTATCCCCACCAACTGTCCGGCGGCATGCGCCAAAGGGTGGCCATCAT
>JBGTRP010000655.1:0-4597 GCA_041940685.1 Acanthopleuribacteraceae bacterium | reverse complement strand
GGGGCTGGACGCACAGGCCATGTTCCTGCAGGACATTGGAAAACGCTACGTCGTCCGTTTGAGGCGGTAAATGAATTACGAGATGAAAACCGCCCCGGGCCGAGCCTATGCTCCAGGCCTGCTTGGACAATCCGCCGAGGCCCTGGATCAATGCGTCCCGGCGGGACTTGCAGATCGCGCGCGTTCGCCGCAAAAAGGAGGCGAAATAGCCGTCTTCGAGGAATGCGGCCACCATCGCCTGCGGTAGCGTGGCCGAATGCCCGTCCGCGTGAACCCGCAATTGCAGAAAGGGCTCCACCAAAGCTTCGGGCAACACCAAATACGCCAGGCGGAGAGAGGGAAACAGCATTTTTGTGAAGGTGCCCGAATAGATCACCTTGGAATGGGCGTCGAGGCCCTGCAGCGCGGTAATGGGTCTGCCGTCATAGACGAACTCTCCGTTGTAATCGTCTTCCACAACCCACATGTTCTGGCTTCGAACCCAATCCAGCAGTTGCAGACGCCTCTCCAGGCTCATGACCACGCCCAGCGGGTATTGATGGGAAGGCGTCAGGTAGACGAGCTTGGCTGGAACCTCAGGAGCCGGCGTCAGGGTGATCCTCGCCCCGTCCATGTCTACATCCAGGGGTTGCAACCGCGCGCCCGCGGCGAGCAGCACCGCCCGAGCACCTGAATAGAGCGGGTTTTCAACCCATACCGAATCTCCGGGATTTACCAGCAGTCGTGTGAGGAGATCCAATGCCTGCTGGGAGCTAGAAAGAATGACTACCTGCTCCGGGCGGCAGGCCACGCCGCGCGAGATGCGCAAAAAATCGCATACTACCCGTCGGAGCGCCAAAAGGCCCGCTGGGTCTCCGTAACCCAACCATTTCGAAGGGGTCTCGCGCAGGGTTCGGGCCGCGATTTTTTGCCACTTGGCCATGGGGAAACGATCCAGCGGCGGCAGGCCCGCGTTGAATGGCCGCAATTCCCTGGGCTCCCGATGTTCGGGCCCCTCTACAATAACTTTGGCGATTTCGGAGAGGGTCACCCCTTGACCGGCCTCACGGCTTGGCTTGGCCTCTGGCTTCAACGACGGACCGGGAATGGGAAGGTTTGCCGCCACAAATGTGCCCCTGCCCGGTATTCGTTCTACAAATCCATGCGCCGCGAGTCGCTCCAAGGCTTCCTCGACCGTCATTCTCGCCACCTGGTATTCCTCGGCCATCACCCGCGCCCCCGCGAGACGGGCGCCGGGCCGCAGGATGCCTTCCAGCACCGCGCGCCGGTAGGTTCGGTAGATGACCAATCGCTTCGAGCCTCTCTCCTGCATTCCTTCCAGCAAGGGCAGGAGTTGGCCATCTTTTTTTCTCCCCATATCTTGCCTCTGCGAAATTCCGGTCTAGTGAGTTCTAGAAAACTGGACCTGGATTATATACCGGTTCCGGCTTACATTTGGGCTGCGAAACGAAAAAGGAGGCAAATGCTATGGCCAGAATTCCCAGCGTGACCGAGGATGAAATGGTAGTGACCGAGGAAGGGTTTTCCTTTCCACGCCACTACAAGCCGCGCGATATCCGGTTCCTGGAAATTGCTGAGTTAGGCGGTTGGCGCATCAAGCTCTACGGCATCACCCAAAAGGGAGACCGAATCCATCCCAACCTGATGGAATCCGCCAAACGCATTGTTGAAAAGAAATTGCCCCGCCCCGCCGTGGGCGGGGGCCGTTACGGCATCGCCGTGCTGATGGTCCATCAGGGGCGGGAGGGCGGCTTCGTGATACTAGATTCGTGGGTGGGCGAAAACATGCTGGAGCATCACGCATATTATCTGGCCAAACCCGATTTTCAGGAGTATCGGGAACTAAGGCGGGATGAGCCCGCATTTTGTGTGTGGGAAATGGAAGTGATCGATTTTGAGAGGCGGGCCTGGACCAAGCGGGTCCTGGCAAACTCCCAAGGCCCCGACCTTCAAGCCTACCTGAGCGCCTGCTACAACGGAGAATATTGAAGCGAGAGGGCCCACATGCTGAATCTGGCTTTTGCCACCTCGAGAAAAGTTGCGGTCATGCCAAGGGATGAAAGCTTGCTAGAGGCCGCGCTCAGGCCTCACGGCGTTCGCGCGACCCCCGTGGCATGGGATACGCCCGGACTGGATTGGTCCCGTTTCGACGCCGTGCTGATTCGCTCTACCTGGGATTATCATTACAAAATCAAGGCGTTTCTGGCATGGTTGTCCGATTTGGAAAAAAAGGGCGTCATGCTGCTCAATCCTCCCGCCCTGGTGCGCTGGAATATGCACAAATCCTACCTTTTGGAGTTGGCGGCAAGGGGCGTCCCTATCGTGGAAACACGGCTGCTGAAGACAGGAGATCGCGTGGATTTGGCCCTACTCGCCGAGGAGTTAAAATGGCCCGAGTTGATCATCAAGCCCGCGATTTCGGCCACGGCGCACCGCACCTTTCGCTTGCGCGGAGAGGACGCCGAGGAGTGGCGCTCCTCTTTCCAGAACCTACTGGCTGAATCGGATCTCTTGGTTCAGCCCTACCTTGAGGAAATCGAACAAGAGGGCGAGCTTTCTTTGATCTATATCGGTTCCCGCTTCAGCCATGCCATTTGTAAGCTTCCCAAAAAGGGCGATTTCCGTGTACAGAGCGAGTTCGGCGGTCGCGTTCGCGAGACCGCGCCCGAGCCCGATATCAAGAGTCAGGCTCGGGCCATCCTGGATAAGGTTTCCGGCGATTGGGTTTACGCTCGCGTGGATGGGCTCCTGGTAGGGGGCCGGTTCCTACTGATGGAGTTGGAACTGATCGAACCCCAACTTTTTTTGGATAAGGGAGACAAGGCTGCCGAGCTTTTGGCCGAAGCCTTGTCCCAATACCTAGCGGGGCGGTGCCCCAGCCGGGGGCGCCCAGCCCATCCAGGCTTGTAGGTTCTGGTTGCGCCGTCCCGCGCAACAAGTGACAAGCTCCAAGCCGCGAGCTGGAAATTGCATTGCTCCCGCTTGCAGCTTGAATCTTGGTACTTGCAACTGCCGTCTTGGCGCTCAAAAAACACCACACAAGAGTAAAGATTTTGACCGCCAAGGCGGCTATGCCGGCACCTTGCGAAGCTTTTCATCTGCCGTTAAATTCTCTTCTTTCGCGTCATCCCTTCCATGGCGCGCGCCATCCGGATCGGTCTCGATTCCATAATGATCGGTGTACTTCTGGAAGGCGGCGTTTACCATTTCCTCGTTGAGGCCGTAGTCCTCAAGCCTGTACCGGTGTTTGCCGTGTTTGTGGCGTTGGTTTTCGGCCAACCAACGCCGCATGTTTCTCTCCATGCGTTCGCTGTACTCATAATCGAAATAATCATAGATTTTTCTTACCGTGGCGATGGGATCGCCGACCAATTGGCTGAAGTGAATATCGAGGAACTGCTTGGGATCTGCTTTCTCGCGCACGGCCATGGCCCGGTCCGTGGCGACCCGCCAATCTTCCAATGCCTCCTGGCCAATGGCCGCCTTGTCCGGTTTGCTATGGTAGGCGCGCCGAAGGGTAGTCGCCATGCTGCATACAGACCCGATGAACTTCATGGGTGGGCGATGTAATTGAACGATACATGCATCGGGAAAGACCTCCAGCAAGGAGTCCAAGAAATAGAGATGCTGGGGACATTTGAGCACCCTGTGATCGCCGCTGATAAATCCCTGCAGCATTTGAAGCTGCTTTTTGTAGTACTCGTAGGCGGGCGACATATCGCTGCTCAGGATCCAGTCCTTATAGCCGTCCAGGGGCCGGATAACGGAATACAAAAAGGTCGTGAAAGAATTTTGAAACAGGTAGAAGCACTCGTCGGGTCCCAAGGGATCCTGTGGGTGGATGGAGGGTAATTCCGGCATGGCCTCGTAGGTTTTTTCGATGAGCTTGACCGCCCTGGGAATGCGGACATCCTCCTCCAGGTGATCCGGATGCGGGGGCGGGCAGGGGAACATCAGCTCCCAGAGCAGGGGGACGCGGGCATTGGGGTCCTGGCCCAGCAGCTTGTGGAGCATGGTGGTTCCGGTGCGGGGGCAACTCACGATAAACAAGGGGCGCTTGATGGGTTTTTCCAAAAATTGGGGATAATGGTCGAAGCTGGCTTTGAGGGCCAGGCGGTTGATCAGGGAGACAAAACAAACTCCCATGGCCATATAGCGGCCCCGAATCGAGATGTTCGGGTCGCCGTTGAAGAGCTCGATCAACATGTTCATGGGTGTGCGGAAGTCTTCCTCGCCAAAATTGGAGAGATGGGTCTTGGCTTTAGCCGACTCCATTAATTTCGCTTCGGTGAAGTGGCACATATCCCCAAGCGCCTTCAGGGTGCCGGTCAGGCGGTGCTGCAATTGTACGCGGTCGAGTTTGGTCGTGGTAGATGGCATCGCTATCCTCACTATTTTTGGTCTTTGGTTGTGGTTCCTTTAAAAACCGCTTGGGACGAACATGAAAGCGGTTGCGAATCCAGCGGAGGGAATGTCCGGGTTGAATGGTCCCGAGCTTGAAGTTGGAGAAGAACTTTTGCCATGAACCTTTCTCCTCAACGAAATGTCCAATCCGGCCCAGACCCACTTGGAGAGAAAAGACCTCGCTCAGGACGGT
>JBGTRP010000654.1:0-4601 GCA_041940685.1 Acanthopleuribacteraceae bacterium | reverse complement strand
TCAGGTATGGGACTGCGGCTGAGGTAATCAGCGATGCTGTTCTCGATGCCGGCAGTAAAATCCACTTGCAATTCCTTTCACCCGCTAGGATAAGTAGTCCCACTTTTTCGCCCTTAGATTTGAGCGCGTCGCTTGGCAGCACCGCAAGTGCTGGACCAGCTGCTGTCGCGGCAGCGCCATCTCCCGCCGATCCTCGATGGGATCGAGGCTCTGCGCCCACAGGGAATCGCGACGCCCGTCCCAAAAGAACCAACGCTGGTAAGCCGTGTTCCAAAGACTGGGCGTGTGGCGCTCCAGTGGCTCCAGGCCTACCGCCAGGGAACGGCCGTCCGCGAAGCCCAGCGCCGGGTCGTGACAGGTTGCGCAAGAGACTTTTCCGTTGGCGGAAAACCGGGTGTCAAAGAACAGGAAGCGGCCCAGGTGAGCGGCCCCCGGGTGATTGGAAAACCGGTTGGTGAGGTCGGGCGGCGCCGGTCTCGCGGCATGCTGAAAAATTCGTGCGCGCTCCTCCTCGCTGAAGACCACGGGTCGCGCATCTTCCTGACTCAGGGCGGAGTACAGTCCGAAAAGCGGTAGAGACAATCCGAAAATCAAACGCGGCATCGCGGATCAATCCAACTCGAAAAAGGTCCATGCACGTTCGGTGACGCCGTCGGCCGTAATATCAAAATAGAGCTCCCAGCGTCCGGGCATATGAAACAACATGCCCTCGACCCGGTACCGGCCGGCGCCCTCAGGGAACACCCTAGGATGCCGGATCATTCCGTGGCGATGTTGCGGCATGCGCGCATCCACCTGGAGCTCAATATCCCGCGCGGGCCGGAGGCGCTCCTCGTCCAGAAACACGGCTACCCGAATTTGGAATGGCTGGTTGAGGGGAATGGCGGTGGGTTGTAACTCGTAAGTTACAAAGTAGCGTTTTTCCATACTGACCAGGGCGGCGGGAGCGCTCTTCACTTGGGGAGCGTCTTGCGAAGCCATGGTAGAGGGGAGGGCCCTAGCATCCAACTGGCAATGGAATAGGGCGAAAAAGGCGAACAAGATCATGGGTTTGTCCTTTTGCGGGGCCTGTTTTTCGGGGTGTAGGCGCGACCAGCGCCAAAGGTCGCCAGCCAGGCGCCGTCGGTCCCAAAAATTTGCGCGCGGTGATTGCCCTGATCGATGACGATCAGCCGGCCTTGAACATCCAGAGCAATGCCGGTGGGATGCCACAACTGGCCCATGTCGGCGCCCCTGCCTCCCCATTTCTGAATGAGGCGGCCCTTTTCGTCAAACTTCAGGATCTCGTGGTTGGCCTGGTCGGTCAGGTACACATGGCCTTCCTGGTCGGAACAGATCCCAAAAGGCCGGCAAGTCGAGACGCCGCGCTCCACGGCAAAGGAATGCAAGGGTTTGCCGTGAAGGTCGAAGGCCTGAACCTTGGCCCGTAGCTGATCCACCACGAGGATGCGCCGGCCATCGCCGCTGAAACAAAAATCCGTGGGCCGCCCGAATTGCGCCGCGCCTTCGCCCAATCCGCCCCAGGATCTGATTTCGCTCCAATCTTCGGCATACACCCGTATCCTGGCGTTGGCGATGTCGAGCGCGTAGATGCGTTTATCCTCCGTAGTTTGGATCGCGCCCAGGGAAAGCGGCCAGGGAGGTTGAGCCTCGGCGCCGCGCGCCAGGCGGGAATAAGAGACAGCTTTTGCGAAGGTAGAAAGGTCCGGGATGTAACGGACCGATTGGGCGGGGTCGAAGCCGATCTGAAATTTCTGCAATCTCGCATTGGCCTGATCCGCGATCCACAGCGCCTCGCCTTTCGCGTCCAACGCCAGCCCCGTGGGATGGTTGAGCAGGCCGAAACCCTCGCCCCGCTCGCCGAAACGGTGAATGATGATGGGCACCTCGGAGCGGGTGTCGAAAACATAGACCAAATGCCGTTCCGGGTCGGCCATCGTCATCAGAGGGCCGCTGGAGCTCACGTACTCGCCGAAGTGGGTGCGCAACCTGCCGGGGTCTTCGCCGGGTTGGGGGAACTTGGGCGCATCGGGCGGCGCGGGCGCGAAAACCTGAATCCGATCCTCTATGGATTCGCCAATCACCGCGAACCCTCCGTCCGGGGCGACCGCGAGCCCGTCGGGATAGTGCAGCTTGCCGCCGCCCTCGTGGGGAACCACCTCGTGAAGGCCCCAAACCGCCTCTACCTTTCCATGCCGGTTAAAGGCTTGAACGCGGTGATTGCGCCGCTCCAGGACCAGCAGCCACCCCGCATGCCAGGCCAGGGCGGCGGGTTCGTCCAGCAAGCCCGGGTGGAAACCCCAATCCCCCCACGCGCCCAAAAAAGCGCCATCGGAATCAAAGCGAAAAATGCGGTGGCGTTGGCTGTCGGCCACGTAAAGATTTTCCTCGGTATCCAGCTCGAGCGCCACGGGGTTCAGGAAATGACCGGCATCTGTGCCGGGGTTCTCGATAATGCGGATCAGCCTGCCCTTGTGATCGAAAATTTGGACCCGGCGATTGCCGCTATCGGCTACGTAAACGCGGGAATCGCTCACGGCAATGCCGCTTGGGTCCCGCAACCTGCCGGGCTCCCGGCCCAGACCGCCCCAGCGGCCTCGCAACTTGCCCTTGCGACTCAGCACGAGGACCTCGTGCCGGCCGCGATCGGTTACGAAAACCTGCTTTCCCCATGGCGCGAGCCCGTGAGGCTCCACAAAATCCGCCCGGTCTTGGTTCACATGGCGCCAGGCGTCTTCGGACCCCTCGGCCTCCAGGAAGCGGCGCACCCGCCGCGCGCCCGCATCCGTAACATAGATGGCTCCATCCTTATCGATCGCCACGCATCCTGGCCGCCTCGCCTCCTGAATGCTGGTTTGGTAGTCGCCGAACCAGAAGGGCGCGCGACCGTCCGCCGCGGTTACGGCGTGGGCAGACATGACCGGAATTAAGATGAAAAACAGCTTGGCGGCCATTGATTGCAAAAGCGTACATCCTGTTGGGAAATCGCCGTTCTGGGCGGACCACAAGAGGATAACCCCGCCCTAGTCAAAACTCAAGGCCGTCGGAACCGCAAAAACCCGGCATTCCGCGACTCGTGTGAAGACTTTCCCGGGTTCTGCTCTCTGAAGGCTGGAGCCTTGGCGCTTGAAAACACCGCACAAGAGTAAAGATTTTGCCTGTCAAGGCGGCTAGCAGGGGAAAGGATTACCCCTCAGCCGCGCAAGGCGTTGAAAACCATGCCGGGAAGTCCCAGAACAGAGGGGTTGGCCTCGAAAGCCGTGAGTCTCTTGCCAATTTGAGGGGCACGACGGTTGCCGATGAACCAGGCGGGTTTGGGAGCGACGCGGAACGGCCCGCGCACCACGCTCTTCTCGGGTTTGTCGAACATCAGCGTATTGTGAACGACATCCCTGCCCGAGCGGATATCGTAGATGTCGTGGCCGGGGAACGCGCCCCAGGTGGTGGCGCCCAGCACATAGCCGATAGCCGCCCAATGGTTGATGGAAACCGTGCCGAAACGCAGGTCCGCGATGGCTTGCTCCAGGGCTTCCGCCATGCCCGGAAGGGCGAGTGTTTTGGGGTGAACGATCAACGTGGCGTTCAGGGTGCCCCATAGCCTGTCATTGGAAAAGGCGACCGCCCGTTTCAAAAAATCCTCCGCTGAATCCGCGGTCAACGCGGTTTCCGCAAAAATCCCGCAAAAGGCTTCTTGACGGAAACAGATTTCATCCTCTTGTTCCGCATCCAGGCCGGGGATCAGCATCCAGGGCAGGCGTTTGCCGAAGGCATCGCCGATTTCCTCTCCCTCGGGGTGGGCTTGCTTGAATGCCGCGAACCGATCCGCGGAACCGGGATAGTAGGCCTCCCTCGTGGCTACTTGCCCGAGGCGCTCGCGGATTTGGTCCAGGAAACTTTCGCGCAAGGGCCAGCCCTCGTGGGTGATCAACACCCGGGAAGCATTGCAGTTGAAGCCCGCGTTGTTGACCAGTGAGCTGACCAAGTTCTCGGCCTGAAAGCGGAGATCCGCAGGGCTCCAGGGCCCCGGCAACAGGATGACGGGGCTGACATTGCCCAACTCGCTGGTGATGGGCTTGGGATTGAGCGGTTCGCGGGCGGCCTTTTGCTTTTGCGGCTCGGGCCCGAAAACGATAAGGTCATGGGTTTTGTCGGAGCCGGTGATGTGGATTTCATCCACGCGCTCATGATTGCAAAGGTAGGCGCCCACCTCGCCGCCCCCGTAGACGATGGCCAGGTAGCCTTTTTCGATGAGGGAGGCGAATCCCTTCTCAAAGATGGGGCCCAGGTAGTCGTTGACCGGGTGGGCTTTCAGTAGGGTTACTTTCTTTTCTACAAACAACTTATAAAAGCAGTCCATGGGCGCAATAGAAGCCACGTTGCCCGCGCCCAGCACCAGGGTGCGCCCCCCGCTCTCGCGGCTGGGCGGCTGGGGCAGCCACCGGCGCATGCCGTGCAGAGGCTGCGCGCTGTGCACGGCGGCATCAAACAACGCCTTCAAAAAGGCGCGGGGGTGGGTGCGGTAGTCCGGCAGGGAGGGGCTGACTGGCTGGGTTTCTGGGTGCATGCCGCGCATTGTGCAGCGGCGGGGCGGGTCACCCGGC
>JBGTRP010000653.1:0-4616 GCA_041940685.1 Acanthopleuribacteraceae bacterium | reverse complement strand
AGAACGCGGTTTTACCGAACCCGATCCGCGGGAGGATTTACGCGGAACGGATGTGAAGCGCAAAATGCTGATCCTGGCCCGCGAGGCGGGTTTGCCGCTGGAGTTGGGGGATGTCGTGGGCGGGCCCCTGCTGCCCGTTGATTTTGAGGAGCATGGGGATATTGCGTCCTTCGAGAGGCGGTTGGGCCGGCTGGATCGCTACTTCGAGCAGAAGGTCGCTGAGGCCGGGAAGCGGGGCGAGGCATTGCGTTACGCGGGCCGCATTGAGAACGGACGCTGCCATGTGGGGTTGCAAAGCGTGGGAGCGGCGCATCCGTTTCACCAAATTCGAGGCGGAGAGAACGCCGTGGGAATTTGGTCCGAGCGCTATCGGGAAATGCCGCTCATAATTCGGGGTTACGGCGCGGGCGCGGCAGTGACCGCGGCCGGCGTGCTGGCCGATATTTTGGCGATTGGAGGGGGGTAGGAGACAGGTCGGAACCTTTAGGTTCGCGTTCTCATTGCCTGTTTTCTCCGTGGCGAGGCGGAGGCGCTCCGGGTTGGGAGGCGCCGATTGCAAGTGGGGGTTCTTTGGGCTGGGCTTCCGGTTTTGGGTTCTCATGGCCGCTGGGAAAGGAAGCCTTGTGGATCGTGTGTGCGTCGGTGAGGCCCACTGGAAATAGCCTGATTTCGTGCTATGATAGGGGTATGAATTTTAAAAACTTGACATCTTTTTTGGGGGAGTAATGGAAGTTCCGGTATCCGTAGACCCCGCGACAGGGGTCCAATTCGAGAGCTATGAATTCCTTTCGCCGGAGAAGGCAATGGACCGCGTTCAGCGGTCCTGGTCCGCCTACCGAGGCTGGCGAAGAACCCCGTTTGAACGGCGCTCCGAGCTGTTGCGCGCCTTGGGTAAGGCGATGAAATCCAAAAAGAAACCACTTGCCGAGCTGATGAGCCGGGAAATGGGCAAACCCCTCGATCAGAGCATCGCGGAGATTGAGAAATGCGTCTGGGGCTGCGAGTACTACGCCACTCATGCTCCTAAATTTCTGGCGCCCCGCAACGTGAAAGCGGGCGCCAAGAAAAGTTATGTTTCATTTCAACCCTTGGGCCCGGTACTGGCCATCATGCCTTGGAATTTTCCCTTTTGGCAGGTTTTCCGTTTTGCCGCGCCAGCGCTGATGGCCGGCGACACGGCCCTGCTCAAGCATGCGCCGAACGTGTTGGGCTGTGCGCTCGCCATCGAGGATCTTTTCCGCGAGGCGGGGTACCCGGAGGACGTCTTTCAAACCCTGATCATCGACGTGAAGGTGACCTCCAAAGTAATTGCAAGCCCTCATGTACAGGCCGTTACTCTGACCGGAAGCACGCGCGCGGGCAAGGCGGTCGGCGCCCGAGCCGGTGGGCTGATGAAAAAGTGCGTGTTTGAATTGGGCGGCAACGATCCCTACATCATCCTGGAGGATGCCGATATCGAGGCCGCCGCGGAGACCTGCGTGGCCTCACGCCTAATCAACACGGGCCAAAGTTGTATCGCGGCCAAGCGTTTCCTAGTGGTGGACGAGGTGCGCGAGGCATTCCAGGAAGCTTGTTTGGAGATTATGAAAACCAAGACCATGGGCAATGCGCTTGAAGGCGAATTCGACCTGGGTCCCCTGGCGCGCGAGGATCTACGGGATAATTTGCACCGCCAGGTACGCGAAAGTGTGGCTGCCGGCGCCCGTTGCCTTTTGGGTGGCGATGTGCCCAAGGGAGCGGGCTACTTTTATCCGGCCACGCTGCTGACCGATGTCCGGCCCGGCATGGCCGCCTTCGATGAGGAGACATTCGGTCCCGCGGCCGCGATCATCCCGGTAAACGATGAGCGGGAGGCGATCCTGCTCGCCAACACCACCGAATTCGGACTCGGCGCCGCGGTTTTCACCCGAGATTTGGAACGCGGGGAGAGAATTGCAGAATTTGAGCTAGAAGCGGGTTCCTGTTTTGTCAATGATTTTGTAAAATCCGATCCCCGCCTGCCCTTTGGCGGCATCAAGCTATCCGGCTTCGGTCGTGAGTTGTCGGAGTTCGGCGTCCGCGAATTTGTCAACGTGAAAACGGTTTACATCAAGTAACTTCACTATTCTTCATCATCAACCCGAGTAGCCGGGCCACCGGGTCCGGTGAAAGGGGTTAAGCCTAAACTCGGGCGAGGAGCTCAAATGAGTGAAAATGAGTCTCTGATACAACGCCGCCTGGCAATTACGCCGCGCGGCTTGGGTATGGCCACGCCTTTTACCATCGGGAGCGCGGCAGGCGCGCTGCTCCAGGATGTGGAAGGAAATGAAATTATCGATTTTGCCGCGGGTATCGGCGTCAACAGCGCGGGTCACTGCCCCGAGCCCGTGGTCGCGGCTATCGCGGAACAGGCGGGAAAGTTGCTCCATGGCTGCATCATGGTGGCGACCTACGAACCCTACGTGGCGCTGTGCGAACGGCTCGCGCGCCTTTTCCCGCATGGCGAGGACACCAAGGTATTGTTGACCAATACGGGTTCGGAATCCGTGGAAAACGCCATCAAGATCGCGCGTCAGGCCACGGGCCGGCCCGCGGTGCTGTGCTACAGCGAGGCCTTTCACGGCCGCACCATGCTGGCCATGACGCTCACTTCCAAGATCAGTTACAAGCGTGGTTGCGGGCCCTTCTCTCCCGAGGTGTACCGGTTGCCTTTTCCCAATTTCTACCGCTACGGGGATGGGCTGAACGAGAGCGTCTTCGTGGCGCGCGAGTTGCAACGGTTGCGCGATTTCTTCCACAACACGGCGCCCGCGCGGGAGGTGGCCGCCATCATCATCGAGCTGGTGCAGGGCGAGGGCGGCTTCAACCTGGCGCCGCCGGCGTATCTTCACGGTCTGCGCCGCATCTGTGACGAGCATGGCATCCTGCTGATTTTCGATGAGGTGCAGACTGGATTTTGCCGCACGGGGAAATGGGCGGCTTACGAACACGTGGGCGTCCGGCCCGATCTTTCCACCTGGGCGAAAGCGATGGGCGCGGGGCTGCCGATCGGCGCGGTCATGGGCGAGGCTAAAATCATGGATCACACGGAGCCCGGAACCCTTGGCGGCACCTATCCGGGGAATCCGGTGGCTTGCGCCGCGGCGCTGGCGACCCTCGATTTCATGGAGGCTCAAGACCTCAACGCTAGGGCCGAGCGGCTGGGCGCGATCATGCGCGAGCGTCTGGAAGCCCTGCAGGCGCGTTGCCCGGCGATCGGCGAAGTGCGGGGGCTGGGGGTGATGCTGGCCATTGAATTCGTGAAGGCCGGAGATCCCAACCAACCCGATTCGGATCTGGCCGGCGAGCTCTTGCGCGCCTGTTGGGCCCGGCGGTTATTGGTGATCGGCGCGGGTGTGTACGGCAATGTGCTGCGCTTCTTGATTCCGCTCACCATGGACGAGGCCACCCTCGAACGGGGACTGACCATCGTGGAGGAAGAGCTGTTGAAGTTGTGGCGGGCAAAGTCCGCCGCTTAAAACCTGAAATTTCCAATTCATACTCGGAACCCAATTCAGGAGGGGTGATGAAAAGTTTTGCCATCGCTGGGATCCAAATGCCGCTTTCGGCCTATCATGACAACTTGCCCGCCATGCGCAACCGGCTCGAGGTGCTCATGGCGACCTATCCCTGGGTGGAAATGGTCATGTTCAGCGAGCTCGCGGTTCACGGTTACTTTTTGACCAACGCGCAGTCCTTGCCGGGTCCCACGGAAGACGCCTTCCGCGAAATGGCCCGGCGTCACAAGATCTGGCTGTTGAACGGGTCGATGTACGAGAGGCGCAAGGGCAAAATTTACAACACCGCCTCCGTATTCAATCCGAATGGGGAGGTGGTGGGTCGCTACCGGAAAATGTTCCCCTTTCTGCCCTACGAGGAGGGCGTGGAAGCGGGCCGGTCGTTCCTGGTGTTCGATGTGCCGAGCGTGGGAAAATTCGGCGTTTCCATCTGCTATGACATGTGGTTCCCCGAAACTACGCGCGTGATGGCCGCCATGGGCGCCGAGGTGATCCTGCATCCCACCATGACCAACACCATCGATCGCGAGATCGAGCTGGCCATCGTGCGCGCATCCGCGGCTCAAAACCAATGTTTCATATTCGATATTAATGGGTTGGGCGATTGTGGCAATGGGCATTCTCTGATTTGCGGACCCGAGGGCTATATCATTCACCAGGCGGGTAGCGGACATGAACTGATGCCGGTGGAGATTAACCTTGAGCGGGTCCGGCACACCCGCATGGAAGGAATCCGGGGCCTGGGGCAGCCGCTCAAAAGCTTTCGCGAACGCAAGGTGCGCTTTCCCATTTATCAATCAGGGGCCGATACCGGTTATCTCGACTCGCTCGGTCCGCTGCAGAAAAAGAACCGCCGTCTGCCGCGCCTGGAGCGCATCATGATCGCAGCACTGAAACAGTGCATGCGCAGCAAAATGCCATCGCTGACGGAGCCGGAGCACTTTGAAGATGTCATTTTCGGCACTTCCGCCGCAGTAAAACTGATCGCGCATGCGGAATTGGGAAAACCGGTTGACCAATACAAAGATGTGCTGACGGCGGCGGGCTCCATTGCCTTATGCATCGGTCCGGAAGGAGATT
>JBGTRP010000652.1:0-4621 GCA_041940685.1 Acanthopleuribacteraceae bacterium | reverse complement strand
CCTACACGACGGAAACCCTCAGCGACAATGACTTCGAGACGCTCGCGACCGTTCGCGGGCTGCCGGACGCCAATGCCTCCGAGGATACCTTCTGGCTGGTCACAGGCGAATTCAGTTCGAGCCAGTCGGGCGATACGGATGTCGAGGATCTCGTCATTCGCGAAGGCGAAACCGTCGTCATCAGCACGCACACGATCGCCCTCCAGGAACAACTGGTGTACAAGGATATTCCCCTGGCCCGTTCCGTGATCCAGAATGCGCCCATGGCCGCCCTGGTCAAGGGCCGCAACAATTACGTCTGTCTGCGCAAGCTCAACGACCTCAAAAGCAACCAATTGGAGTTGTTTACCGAGGAGGAGACCGACCTCAAGGGCGAAATCCAAAACCTGGCCGCCTGGGTTGCCGAGAGCGGCAGCGGCGATCGGGCAGACCTGCCCTTCGTGCCCAGCCACGATGCCTGGGACGCCGTGCGTTCCGACGCCGATATGTGTCTGGGCTCCAAGTGCCCGTTCTTTCAGAAAGCGCCTTTCTACGAGTCGCGCCGCCGCGCGGCGCAGGCCCGCGTGCTGATCGTCAACCAGGCGCTGCTCTTTTCGGATCTGGCCTTGCGCAGCGCTTCCGGCAACTACAAGGCCGCCGCGGTTATTCCGCCCTACGAGCATGTGATCCTCGATGAGGCGCACAGCATGGAAGACATCGCCACCGATCATTTCGGCCAGAAGATTTCCTCCTTTGGCCTGCGCCTGAATCTAGGCAAGCTGCTCTCGGTTTCCCGTGGCAATCGCGGCGCCCTTTACCGACTGCACCAGGCGGCGGACCAGCACCGGGCTCTCGATTTACTCAAAATCCTCAAGGAACGGTTGGTTCCGGAGTTCAAGTTGTTACAGGAAAAGGTGATCCAACAACTGCTCGCCATGAGCCGCGCGCTCCACGAGGCGCTCAACCGCGACAATAGAAGGCATCAGGTAGTTTGGCTCAAGGAATCCTTGCTGGCCTCTCCCGTCCTGGATGAGGCCAAGAACGAGGGGCGGGCGCTGTTGGGCGTGTTGCACGAGTTGGTGCTGGTGGTGCGCAAAATCCGGGAGCGCTTTGCCGAACAGAGCGAGACATTCAGGGAAAAGATGAGCGGGCTCATGATCGAGTTGGACGCGCGGATCAACCGTTTGGAAACCACCATGGCCGCCCTGAAAAATTTTGCCATCAGCATTGGCGAGAACCAGGTGCCTTGGCTTGAGCTCAAAATCGGCCGACAGTATGAGGAGTTCGAGTACAAGGTTTCGCCGCTGGATGTCTCGCCCATGTTGCGCGACGCCCTTTTCAAACCGTTCAAATCCGTGATCATGACCAGCGCTACCCTCGACCTTCACGACAATTACGAATTCCTGTCATCGCGCAACGGCCTGAAGGATTGGGAGGATCGCGAATGGTCTTTCCTTAATTTCAAGTCGCCCTTCGACTACCGTGATCAGGCAGGCATGTTGGTGGCCAAAATGGCCACCAATCCCAACCAAATCCATTTCGGCAACGATTTGGCCAACCTGATTTTGGATACCTTGAGCTCGGGTCATGCCGGCGGCACCCTGGTGCTGTTCACTTCCTACCAGCTTCTCAACGCGGTGGCGCGCCATTTGGAGCATCCCCTCGCGCGCGCCGGCGCCGATCTCCTGGTCCAAGGGCGGGCCAATCGGAGCTACCTGATTAAGCGCATGAAACAAACCCATGGCGTGCTGTTGGGCACGGATTCCTTTTGGGAGGGAATCGACCTGCCTGGCGAGGCGCTCACCAAGGTTATCATCACCAAGCTGCCCTTTCGCCAAATGGGCGACCCCATCTTCGAGGCGCGCTGTACGGCTCTGGACGCCGCGGGCCGCTCTTCCTTCAAGGAATATTCCCTGCCCCTTGCCATGCTGAAGTTCAAACAGGGCGCGGGCCGCCTGATCCGCACCCGGGCGGACAGGGGCTATCTCATCGTCACCGACAACCGCATCAGCGAAAAGGGATACGGCAAGAAGTTCCTCAACCTGGTGGATGATTACCCCCTGTGGAAACTGGATGCCCGCGAGGTGGCGGCCATGCTCAAATCGGCAGAAACAAGGGCGTAATCACAAGCCGCAATGTCAGGCTCAGAAACATAGGGGTCCAATTGGGGTGTTTTAATCCGGTTTCTCGCGGGAATAATCGCCCAGGGGCAACTCCATCTGCGCATCGTCCTCCAGCACCAGCGCTTGCCAGGTGCGGCCGTACCAGGCGGGTTGGTAACCCTGACCGGGTAGCTCGATCAGGCCCTCGGGTTCGGGAAATTGCTTGAGCTTTTTCATTTGGTTCAAGGAACGGCGGGCGCGGTTGCGGGCGGGTCCATCCAAGGCGGCGGCAATCGAACCGGAAGAATAAAGCTGATCGGAAAGCAAGTCCGCGATGAGTTGCTGGTAGAGAAATTTGCGACCCATGATCCTCATTATATAGATCCGAGGCCATAAAAAATCCCGCTTTTTGCTTGAATATGGCCGCGGCCATGTATAGAATCGGAGCAGGGAATTGGGTTTTTTTGGCCTTCCATGAGGAATTTTTATGCAGGGTAAGGCTCCGGTCACCATTGAACTGGCCCGCATTCAACGGGATGCCTCCTACTTTTGCGTCCCCCTTTCCAAGGCAGAACCCTTTCGCACGAGCGGCGCCGATATTCTGGAACGCGTCGCCCAGGGCGCCATGCGGCTCGAGGATTACGTCATCTTCAAGGCGTTTACCGTACGTACGGTCACCGACATGATGCGCGCCCTCCAGCAACCCATGGCCGAGGTCATTCCCTTTCCTCGGCAAAGAAAAGAGGGCTGAAACGCGGCCGCTGGAGAGTTGGCGCCCACCGATTGCTAGGAAGAGCTTTTATCCTCCGAGTCCGGTGGCCGTGGGTCCCACACAGGCCGGTCCGCGATGGGTGTTTGAGGCTCCGGCTTGTCTTCCACGGGCTCTCCGGGGGACGAGACATCGCCCGCTCCAGAGGCGGGCAGGAAGACGGTGTCCTCGGAACCCGAGGGCGCAACAACCGGGCTGGTGACCCGGGTTTCCGGTTTGGCCTTGGTTTCTTGAGGCGCGCCATCCGCCCGCAACAAGCCTTGTAAGAACTTGGCCTGTCCGGCCAGGAGCGCGATGCCCGCGACGATCCGCAACAGGATGAGGATCTGGCCGGCGCCCAATTCGGTGTAGATTCCCAGTGGGCCGCCGACCTCAAGGTGAGGTTTGATCAGGCCGAACAGCGGAAAGAGCGCGATTTGGGAGAGGAAGAACAAGATCCACAGCAGCAGGGTTTTGCCGTAAAAGCGGCAGGTGAACCCGATGGACCTGAAGAAATGGGCCATGGTCCGCCAGGGAGAATGGGCTTCCAACCCCTCTTCTCCGACCGGTTGGCAAACCAGAATGCGGGCATAGTCGTAGACGCGCAGAAGCCACGTGCCGGCTAGGAGCGGCAGCAGGATCATCAGGCCCCACTGGACGGAGAGGGTAAAGCGTTCGCTGGGAAACCAGGCCTCCAGATACCCAAGCAATCGTCCGGCGCCCCAAACCAGGGGCGCGGCGAGCAGAATGCTCAGCATGGCCGCGAGCAGCAGCACCCCCAGCAAAGAGCCGAAATGATGGCCGCAGGCATCGAAGAAATGGGCCCAGGATGGCCGGCGCTCCCGTTGAATGGCGTCCAAAATGCCGCCGTTCAAATAGATGTTGAGCAGCAGGAATATGATGGCGATCGGCAGCCAGTAGGTGGCGAAGGACGACAGCGTTTCGCGGTTGGCGAGCATCAATTGCTCCAGCGCCAGCCCGTCCACGCGTGGTAAAAGGCTGTCCGCCAATTGGCTGTGGTCCAATTGGTTGGACAACAAATCAAAGATCGGACCGACAATCAAGAGGGCCGCGAGCAGGTTGAAGAACCATTTCATAAACACGAGCGAGGGGTTTTTGAGGCCGATGCCCCAACCGCGAAAAAAAGCGTTCCACAATCCGGTTTTCATCACAGCACCCCACCCAGCCATTGCAACAGATGCTGCGTGGCGACCAGCAACCTCGACGACCAGCGTTGCGATGCGTGGCCATTGGCCTCGGCGACATAGGAATTGTTGGCCGGGTTATTGTCGATGACGATTTTCCCCTCGGGATCCGCGATTGCCTTGAGGATTTCAGACTTGTGAATGAATTCGAAGTTCTTGCGCGGCGCGTTGCCCTGCCAATGCCGCGTCTCCACCTCGCCATCCTTGAACTCTACCCGCAGATCCACGGGGTAGCGGATATTGCCGTGGTTGGTGAGGGTCACCACATGCTTGAATAGGGCGCCCGAGGATGCGCGCGCGGATTCCGGTAGGAGCACGGGTCCGGCCTCGCTGTCCATGTACCCCTCGTTGTCGATCGGGCGGCTCATGACCGTCACCGCGTAATCAAGCGTGCCCGGCTTGTAGAACAGCTCGTCAAAGAACCAGGTCATGTCCTGGCCGGCGACCTCGTTGACCACGTCCACGAAATCCCGCGTGGCCGGGTGTTTGAATTGCCAGCGTTGGAAAAAGTTGCGCATGATCTGGGCCATGGCCTCATCGCCCAATTCCAGACGCAGCATGTTGAGCAGGACGGTGGGCTTGGGGTA
>JBGTRP010000651.1:0-4630 GCA_041940685.1 Acanthopleuribacteraceae bacterium | reverse complement strand
ATCGAGCGCCACGTAGGCGCCTCCCGCCTTGAGCACGGCGAGGAAACAAATCGCGGCTTTCTCCGAACGCGGGAGGCAGATCCCCACCCTGGTTTCCGCGGTGACGCCCCGTTTCCGCAGATAGCGCGCCAACCGGTTGGACGCCTTCTCCAGGTAAGCGAACGAGAGATGGCGATCCCTGCCGCCTTCCCGGTTCGGCGAATAAATGAGCGCGGTTGCCTGTGGACGCTCGCGCGCCCAACGCCGCATCGGCAGGTGGATCAGGGCAGGTTCCGCGATGGGCAGGCCCGTTTGGTTCCACTCCCGGGTCAATTGGGCCCGTTCCTCATGGGCCAGCAGGGGAAGGCGGTAAATATTCTGTTCGGGATCAGATGCCACACCGGCCAACAGGGTTTGAAATTGACGCGCCATGCGCATGATGGTGGTCGCGGCGAACAGGTCCGTGCGGTACTCCATGCGCGCACTGAGGCCTTGGTCCAATTCGGTGAGGGAGAGGGTGAGATCGAATTTGGCCGAGGCGTTTTCCGCGCTCATGGGGCTGAGGACAAGGCCTTCCAGTTGGGCGGGTTGGCGCGGAACGTTTTGCAGGATGAACATGACCTGGAAAAGGGGCGAGAACTCCAAGGCGCGCACTGGCTGGAGTTCCTCCACCAATTTCTCGAAGGGCGTGTCCTGGTGGGTGTAGGCGTCCAGAGCCATGGCGCGCACCCGCGAAAGCAATCCGCTGAAGGTCAATCCGGCATTTGAAGTCCCGTCCGCCCGGACCGCTCCAGGCGCCGCGCCAGTCGAGAGACGGGTCCGCAGGACAAGGGTGTTCACAAAGAGGCCAATCAGGTTTTCCACGTCCGCGTGGTTGCGGCCGGCGATAGGCGTTCCCACGCTGATATCCTCCTGCTGGCTGTAACGGCACAGCAACAGCTTGAAGGAGGCAAGCAGGGTCATGAACAAGGTCGCGCCCATGGAACGGCCGGTATCCACCAGCGCCGCCTTGATACTCTCTGGGATGTGGAAGTACAGGGTGGCGGCGCGCGCGCCGGCAAGCGGAGATCTGGGCCGGTCGAAGGGCAGGCTCAACTGTTCGGGAAGATCCTCCAGTTGTCGGGTCCAGTATGCCAACTGGGCCGCAAGAACCTCACCGGACAACCAATTCCGCTGCCAATGGGCGAAGTCTCCGTATTGCACGGGCGGAGTGGAAAGTTCGCCGCGGGAGGGAGCGTCCGCGGCCCTTCCCGGCCTGTAGAGCCGTGCAACCTCCGTGACCAAAATTCCCAGCGACCAGCCGTCGGAGATGATGTGGTGTAGATTCACCAACAATTGGAAGCGGTTCCCGCCAAGGACCACCAGGACAACCCGGATGAGCCCGCCCCGGTCAAGGTCGAAGACAAAGCGGCCGTTCGCCCGGATCAGTTCGTCTATGAAACGCTCGCATTCTTCGGGTGGGAAACCGCGCAAGGCGATCACGTTCAGGCGGAAGGCGGTCTCCTCCACGACCTCCTGGAAGACCTGGTCGGCCTGGCTACAAAAGCGCGTGCGCAGGGTTTCGTGGCGGTCAATCAGCGCCTCGAAGGCCATTTCCAACGCGGCCGCATCCAGAGCGCCCTCGAGAGAGATCGAGGCCGGGATGTTGTAGGCGGTGGAATGGGAATTGAGGCGGTGTAGGAACCACAGGCGTTCCTGCGCAAAAGAAAGCGGGAACTTCCGCTCGCCCTGTAGCGGGCGAATTGGCGGCGGCGCGGGGTGGCGCCGGCCTTGTTCCTGAATACGGCGGGCCAGGCGGGCAATGGTGGGGGCCTCAAACAGCAGGCGCAGGGGCACGTCGCGCGAGAGTTGCTCGCGGATGCGGGAAATAACGCGGGTGGCCAACAGCGAATGGCCGCCGCGTTCGAAAAAATTATCGTGAACGCCAATATCGTCTCGGCCCAGCATCTCGGTCCAAATGCCGGCAAGCATTTCCTCCACTGGGAACCGGGGCGAAACAGGAGCCCGCTCCATTTGAGCCCGTTCCGGCGCAGGTAAGGCGCGGCGGTTGATCTTGCCGTTGGGCGTCAGTGGAAATTCTTCTAATTTTACGAACGCGCCCGGCGTCATATGAGAGGGAAGGCGTTCCATCAGAAAATGTCGCAGGTCTTCTGGATTTAAGGGCGCTCGCGATTCTTGGGTGGTGAAATAGGCCACCAGGCGCGGGCCGCCGGGTCCGCTACACGGCAGGCAGATCACGCGCCGAATTCCCGGATAAGCGGCCGCCACGGTCTCGATCTCGCCCAACTCGACGCGCATCCCTCGAATCTTGACCTGATGGTCGAGGCGTCCCGCGTACAACAGGCTGCCATCTTCGCGGCGGCGCGCCAGGTCTCCGGTGCGGTAGAGGCGCAGGCCCGGCATGGCGGCATGGGGATCGGGCGACCAGCGGCTCGCGGTCAGGTCCGGACGCCGCTTATAACCGCGGGCAAGGCCGACGCCGCCGATGCAGAGCTCGCCCACCACCGCGGCCGGGACCAGCCGCAATGCGGCGTCCAATACGCGGGCCGTCGTGTTGTCGATGGGTTTGCCGATGGGTATGGGACCCGCGTTCATTTCGTCATCCATGTGACAGAAAGTAGAATCGCCCGCACATTCGGAGGAACCGTAGAGGTTCAACAGCCGGGTGTGGCGCATCTTTTCCTGAAAGCGGCGGCAGAGAGACTCGGATAAGGCCTCTCCACTGGTTACCAGCGCCTTTAAACGGTTCAGGCGTAGCGGCAGGTCGGAATGCAAATCGAGCAAGGCCTCGAGTAACGAAGGCACCAGCACGAGGCGGGTCACCGCGTGGCGGGCCAACATTTCCACCAATAAGTAGGTATCTTTGACGGCATCATCGGAAACGAGCAACGTGGGGACGCCGCGCGGCAGACCCGAAAAGAGTTCGGTTACCGAGTCGATGAAGCTCAGCGAGGTCTTTTGACAGACGGTTTCGAGACCCGGCTCGAAGGGCAAGGCCCGCCACAGCCAATCCAAACGGTTGGCGAGCGCGCCAAAGGAGCCCATTACGCCCTTGGGCCGGCCCGTGGAACCGGAAGTGTAAATGACATAAGCCATATTCTCGAGCCGGGCTTCCGGGGCCGTTGGGGATTCCGGAGGCGGGTCCCGGAATTCACCGGGCGCGGCGCCGATCCGTTCGGGTCCCGCCAGCACCCATGGAGCGGGAACGCCACGGATGGCGTCCGCGGATGATTGGCCTGAAAAAACCAGGGATGCGCCCGCGTCCTCAATCATAAAATGGAGGCGGGAGGCCGGGTACGTGGGGTCCAGGGGCAGGTAGGCGCCGCCCGCGTGGAGGATGCCCAGGGTGATGCTCACCGTTTCCAGCGAGCGTGGCATACACACGCCTACCGGGGTTTCCGTCTCGACGCCGCGGCGCCGCAACCAAACAGCCCAGGACCGGGCGCCGCGTTCGAGAGCCTCGAAACTCAAAAACCGACTTCCGTCGATCAGGGCAATGGCGTCTCCGATCACGCGCGCCTGACGGCTGATCAAGTGATGCGGACAGCGAAGATGCGCGCGATCGGATGCGGCGCCCGCGCCTTCCTTCAACAGACGGTGCTGTTGCTCCCGGCTCATCAGGGGGAGTTCGAGGACGCGACAGTCCGGAGAGAGCGCGGCGCCGCGCAACAGGTTGCGGTAATGGTCCGCCATGGCCTCGATGGTCGTGCGCCGGAACATATCGGCGCGGTACTCCCACTGCACCCCGATGCCCGCCTCCGATTCGGCCAAAGCCAGGGTGAGATCGAATTTGGCCTGACTGACCCCGCCTTCCAGGGTTCGAATTTCCAGTTGAGGCGCCTGAAGCCGCGTCACGGGCGCGTTCTGCAGAATGAACATCACCTGGAAAAGCGGGGTTTGACCCAGGTCCCGTTCGGGTTGAAGCGCCTCCACCAATTTCTCGAAAGGGAGATCGCCGTGCTGGAAGGCCGTCAACACCGTTTCCCGGGTGCGGCCGAGATGCTCGCGGAAGGTGGGGTTATCGTCGAATTGCCCATGCAACACCAGTGTGTTGACGAAAAGACCGATCAGGGGCTCCAACTCCGAGCGGCCGCGGCCGGCGATCGGCGATCCCAGGGTTACTCCGCTTTGCCCGCTGTAGCGGGAGAGCAGGACGCCAAAACCCGCGAGCAAGGTCATGAACAGGGTCGCCCCGTTTTCTCTGCCGAGCGCTTTCAGGGCCGCGGTCAGGTCCGCATCGAGTTCCAGGAAACAAGAACCGCCTGGACCCGAAGGAGTGGACGGCCGTTTGAGATCCGCGGGGAGCTCCAAATGTTGGGGAAGGCCTGCCAGACGCGTTTTCCAGAATTCGATCTGCCGCCGCAAGGTTTCGCCGTTCAGCCAACGCTCCTGCCAGCGGGCGAAGTCGCCGTATTGAACGGGCAGCGGCGGCAAGGGGGAGATCGCGCTATTGGCGGCCAGCAGACGCCGCTGGTAGAGGGTGGCCGCCTCTCCCACTAAAATGTTTACCGACCAGGCATCCGAGATGATGTGGTGCATGCTGAGCAACAGGATGTGATGGTGGGAATCGTCTTGGATGAGCGTCGTGCGCAGCAGGCGGCCCTCGACCAGGTGAAACGGCCGGAGCGCATCCTTGCCCCGAAGCTCGAAC
>JBGTRP010000650.1:0-4632 GCA_041940685.1 Acanthopleuribacteraceae bacterium | reverse complement strand
TGGCGAGTCCGTAGCCCTTCCTCAGGAAGATGGTCCCCTGCCTGGCCACCAGCACGGCGCCGGAATAGCCTTGCTTCTCCGCCTCGGAAAGGTACTGGTCGATGCGCTTGCCCACGTCCGCTTCTTGGGCGAGGGCGAGGGATGAAGCCATGAGAATGAGGATGGTAGATAACATGAGATCCCCCTGACGATAGGAATAACTTGGGTGCATGAATAGACCATACCATTGATAGGGTGGAAGGGGTACAACCCAAAAGGCTGGCCCTTTGGTTTCATGCTCGCGGGCGGTTTTCAAAATGCCGGTTCCGGCGCTCGATCGAGACCGGGCCCGATGCTTGGTCAACCCGAATGTTCAAATTGTCCATGGTCCACGCCAGGTTCGAAAGGTGATGCTTTTTCGCATCTCGAACGGATGCATTCCCGGAACGGGTGGACGTGAAACTGATACGGCGATTAGACCCCAAGGTTCTCGCCCCTTGCATTTTCTCGGCAACTCACTGGAGCGGACCATATTCGATTGCCCCGGTTCGCATTCCCTCACAGGAATATCCCCAGAAATGGAAAACAATTCATGAATGCCGCTTGAGCGGGGAAGGGAGGCGTGTTAGGCTGCCGATACCGTTTGATTTCAAGTTTCCAAAAGCTCCAGTTGCATGACGATAGGCTCTCCCTGAGGGAACCCGGGTCCGGCCTCATCATCTGGCGCGTCCTTTGACAATTCCCAAAAAGCAGGTACCGTGGCCGGTATCGAAAGGATGGACAATCTGGCATGAAACCCGTTGGAAAAAACATTTTGGCAGTGATTGCCGGCGTTGTCCTGGGCGGCGTCGTCAACATGGCGCTCGTCAATATAGGTCCGTTCGTGGTCCCTCTACCCGAGGGCGCTGACGTTTCCACCATGGAAAAACTCCGAGACAGCATGGAGCTGTTCACGCCCGTGAATTTCATTTTCCCCTTCCTGGCTCATGCGCTGGGAACGCTCGTGGGAGCCTTCGTCGCCGCCAGGTTCGCGGCGAGCCACCACATGAAGCTCGCGCTCGGCATGGGCGCGTTCTTTTTGCTAGGCGGCATTGCCGCGGTCATCATGCTCGGCGGCCCCTTGTGGTTCAAAGCCGCCGATCTGCTGTTGGCCTATATCCCCATGGGTTACCTCGGCGCGAAACTTGCCGAAAAAACCCGGAACAAAACGGCATAGCAGGTCATTCCGTGGACATCATCTTGGCAGCATCCGCTTTGGAGTACGCCGCCCTTTTAGTCAGCTATGACCGCATGTTCCCGATGTTGCAGGCTGATTGCAGCTGCCGCGGAACACTTTATCCAGTATTTAGGGTAAAGACGGACTAGCGCTGCCAAAGGCCTATCTGGATATCACCGAGAATGTAGATCGCCCAGGTGCCCGTGTCGCCTTGTTGGGTGGGAGGGTAGGCGATCACCGCACCGGCTGATTCGGCCTCCTTGACGGCTCTTGCAATATCGTCAACTTCCAGATACGTGCGGACGATCGGTTGTTCGTGCTCGGCCAGTGGTGCGCGCACTCCGATCAGGCTTCCATCCGGAGCCTCCGCGACCCGGCCCTGTCCTAGATCGGCAACCGCCGGACCAAAGGACAGTCCGTGTACCCGCTCCAATGCGGCGCACTGTGCGGCTACATCGCGGCATACGATTTCCAGATAGTGAACCCGCATGTTCGATCGGCTTCTGCTCATCGCCTCACCCTCCTTTTTCGATTGAAATGACCACTGATGGTAATGATCGGCTTATCGTCGGCGAAACAAGTCTCCTGCTCTTGACTAGGGTATTGAGATACGGCGGCAAGTGGGGGAGGGGGAAGAAAAAGTCCGATTGGCTAGAGCGTATGGGATTAGCCGCGAAACACTTTACCGGTATTAATGGGAAACACTGACTAGGGCTGCCACAGGCCTATCTGGACATCGCCGAGAATGTAAATCGCCCAGGTGCCCGTGTCGCCATGTTGGGTTGGCGGGTACGCGATCACCGCACCAGCTGCCGCGGCGTCCTTGACGGCTCTTGCGATATCCTCAACTTCCAGATACGTGCGGATGATCGGTTGTTCGTGTTCTGCCAGTGGTGCGCGCACGCCGATGCGAAAGTCCGGAGCCTCCGCGATCCGGGACCCTCCTAATTCGGCAACCGCCGGACCGAAGGAAAGCCCGTGTACCTTCTCTAATGCGGCGCACTGTGCGGCGACATCGCGGCATACGATCTCCAGATATTGAACCCGCATATTCGACCGGCTTGGTTTCTCTGCCAAGAGGAAACCGGTGATCAGGACGAGCATTGCGGTCACGAGGGAGCCCCACACTATGTTTTTTCTCATCGCCTCACACTCCTTCTTCGTTCGTTACGACCACTGATGGCTGTGATCATCTTCTCGTCGATCCAGACACCCTTATTCCGACTGGGGTTTTGCGTTTGTAATCTTAGGAAGGCCATTGATAGACCCGATTTTTCACCACATTCCAGTCTTCGCCAGGATCGGGAGACGATGCCCACTCACCTTGTCGTTTTTCGAGTTCGGCACGATGCCACGCTGAAACGGGTAAACTCTCGGGAGACGCGGCAATTTGGTCCCATAACTCTTGAACAACTTTCACCTTCTCGGCAGCCGATAATTGTTGGAATTCGGCGTGAATGGACATGGCTTTTAATCCTATTTTCCATATCATGAACAGGATCAACCCAAAAATCAAGCTGAAGCCGCCCTTTTGACCTGCAAAACCTCATAGCTCAATTACTGCCGGTTGGAGAGCGTCATGGGTACAACCAAAATCCTTCCTTTTTTGATGAAACGACAAATGTAACGACCCCTACGGTCATGTCGGTAAGGTTCCCGCCATTGACGGCATCAACGCTCAATTGGCCCAACTTGAAATCAGCGAGGAATACGCAATGGCCACACCGAGCGTCACCGAAGATGGAAAAAAATTGGGGAGGCGCTCTGCAATGGCTGTTTGGTGAAAAGAAATGGTCGGGGCGCGGAGATTTGAACTCCGGACCTCCTGCTCCCGAAGCTGCCGATGCCTTTGGTACAAACCATTTTATTTCAGTGATTTGCACGCCACCAGCCTTCTCCCAATGTCAGGCTATAAGCCAGCGTAAGCCTTTTAAAGCCAATGCAAGAAAACCCAGGTGTGACACCCTACCCGCTCGCTAGGTGGCTCCCTTTTCCGTTTGTCCACGGTAGAATTCCCAGATCTCGGTATAATTGAATGGTGGCGGGGCTGCCCACAACCAGGAGGCGATGGTGACCTCTGAGATCGTTTACCTTGAAACGTCGGTGATCAGTTATCTGGCCGCAAGGCCGAGCAGGGATTTGCTCGTGGCCGCTCAGCAACAGATAACTTGGGATTGGTGGGAAGGAAAGCGGCGCCGTTAACGCCTGTTCATCTCAGAAACAGTGGTGGATGAAGCGTCTATGGGTGATCCTGATGCGGCTGAACGACGTCTCGATCTCCTTGAGGGTCTCGGTGAGCTTGCCTTGAACGCTGACGTCAGGATGCTGTCGAAGCTGCTCTTGAAACGAAAAGCCGTTCCCGAAAACGCGAGAACAGACGCTGTTCACATCGCCATCGCCGCGGTGCATGGTGTTGACTACTTGCTGACATGGAATTGTAAACACATCAATAATGCGCATACGCGAAAGGCGATCAACGGTGTTTGCCATGAGTATGGTTTCGAACCACCGATCATATGCACGCCGCAAGAAATCATGGAGGGAGGCTGACATGTGGGAAGATCCAATCGTCAAGGAGATCCACAACCATCGCCGCGAGATGCTCGGCCGTTTCAATGGCGATATGGACGCGCTTTTCGACTACTGGCTGGATAAACAAGAAAAAAGCGATCGTGAGGTAGTGACACTGCCCAAAAAGGCTCCAGTTGAACACTGACCCTCCCACATCAAGAAACCATGGAGGATTACCAGGATGTTTGACGATCCCATAGTCAAAGAAACCCACGAGCACCGGCAGGTAATGATGGATAGGTTTGACGGCGACCCAAAAGCACTGTTTGAGCTCCGGTCGAGATCTGGTAGGTAAAACCCCTACCTGCTCGAAAGCTGGCTCCAATTCACATGCTCGTTCCAATGCTATGGTTTTCAAGCCAGCAGACGTATTCCGCATCCTCAGTGACTCTGGCTACTGGATCTAGGATCAATTGGATAGCGTCATCTTCGGTTGCGGTGAGGCGCGGCCCGTTCAGTTCAAAAAACAGAATGCCGACCACAAACCCGGTGGTTTTGTTGCCGGCAAGGCGTATTTCGTGCCAAAGCGGCCGGGAGTTCATAGGCTCTTACCCGTTTTACAGGAAAATTTGCTATGGAAAGTAGGGCGTGACCTATGATTCTGGACGAGTGGCAGAGTGTCGAGAAGCGACCCGAGCGAGCACCGGAGAAGAAAAAGAACAGCGTCTGGAAGGCAATCCTCTGGCCCTTCCGCGCCCTGCTATGGATCGTGTGGAAGGATATTCGCGGATATATGAAGATGGTATTGTGCCGCTTCAGATGGAATTGGAAGAACTTGTCATAAGCTAAGCTTATTAGAGGAGAACTTTCATGACCAAAAAGAAGCGGCGCCGTTTTTCGCCCGACCAAAAGGTAGCGATTCTCAA